>JAYTAC010000543.1:0-1186 GCA_043737755.1 Spirosoma sp. | reverse complement strand
CAGCCTCAACCAGCGACAGGAACGCCGTGGTAGTGATTGCGATGAGTACGGAAAGCAAAAGGGCCATGCCCTTGGAGCCGAAAAGCATGGTTTTTCTTTGGTAAAAGCGTTGTGCGAAACGTTTTGCGTTTGCCGTTGGAGAAGGGGAGGGGTTTCGTGTGTTTAAAACATACTATTTTCAGTCCATGGCTGACGGCCAGCCGCCCACGGAACAAGGTGGGTTTTATCTTTTGGGAAGGTACTATTTTCACTCAACCGCTTCTTTTGCGGTGTTGGACTGCAAAAGCACTAAAGGCAAAACAGTTCACTCCACCAAGTCAAACTTGTAGCCCACGCCCTTGACGGTCTTGATGTGGCCTTCCCCGATTTTCTCGCGCACCTTACGGATGTGCACATCCACGGTGCGGGCCAGCACATACACATCCGTGCCCCAGATGTTTTGCAGCAGGTCGTCGCGGCTGAACACCTTGTTCGGGTTTTGCGCCAGGAAATAGAGCAGTTCAAATTCCTTCTTGGGCAGTGTGATGTGCAGCCCCTTGTTGGTGACCGTGTAGCTTTTGCGGTCAATGGTTAGGTCGCCCACGTTCACCTTATCGTCCTGCTTGGTTTTCTTGGATTCGCGGCGGAACAGCGCGTTGATGCGGCTCATCAGGGCGCGGGGTTTGATGGGCTTTGTGATATAATCGTCGGCACCCACGTCGAAGGCGGCCACTTCCGAATATTCTTCCGAGCGGGCCGTGAGGTACAGAATATAGGTCTGCCGCAGGTCGGGCAGGGCGCGTAGTTGCCGACCCGCTTCGATCCCGTCGAGGTGCGGCATCATAATATCGAGCAAAACCAGTTCGGGCTGAAACGTGCGGGCTATCTCCACAGCCTTGCGGCCATCGGGGGCAGTACGTACCTCATAGCCTTCTTTTCGGAGGTTGTAATCCAGCAATTCAACAATGTCGGGATCATCGTCAACAACCAGTATGCGATGGGCTTTTTCTGTACTCATGTGTTCGTAGACAAAATGCAATGGCCTGAAAGTTAGCTGGCATTGTCAGCAAGTTATGCTCGATATCAAACTGTTAACATAAAGATAACGTACCGCCGGGCCAAAACCTGACCGTTTTTTACCGCCGAACCAACCGGTACATCCGTCCGCGTTCGTTGGTAATAAGCAGTTCATTATCAGTCATAAAGG
>JAYTAC010000542.1:0-3301 GCA_043737755.1 Spirosoma sp. | reverse complement strand
CGGCTGGCGCGGGGCATGGCGTTGGTGAGCAATCCCTGTAATGAAAAAAGAGACCAGACACACTGATCCAATTTGGAAATAGCCGTGATGCTGTACAGAACCTTACGCCCTCACAGCCATGCACTTTCCGACCTCGGACCCGTCTAAAGATAACTATAGAATTGCGCGCAGGTCTGAATTGAGCGTGGATAGCTAAGCCGTATACTGGGGTGGTTCGGTTTAGCGGCAATCGGCTTGTCGTTGTTGGATGGTTTTACCATAAATTCGCTCGTAGGATTGCTCGACCCAAGTCAGTAGCCTGATGAAACGTTTCCGGTCCAGACCAATGGCGGTCTGTCTTCAGAGCAGTAGTGAAGAGGTTCACAAGGCAGATTTATACCGTTGCAACAATTTTATTGAACTGAACGGTTTTATTGAACACAAAAAGGCCCGTTTCCGGCTACCTCCCTCCCACCCTGTTGCCGTTCAATTAAACCTCCGATTGCAGCCGGGAAAAGACTGCGCCTTAGACACCCTTCTGATAATTTTTGGTTCGGGGCGTTCCCGTTCGTTGAGCAAAACGGTTCTGTAACGGATAAAACAGTTCTCTAATTGTTTTATCCGTTACAGAACCGTTTGGGGAATTTTTACGCAACAGGTATTGCGGATCAGTTAGCGAGACATGGGGGCATCTGGGGTTGAGGGACAAGTTGATCCCGCTTCCAAGATGGATGCTTGGTCGTTGCCACCAAAGACCCCGGTCGGCATTAGGTGAAACCTTGCTGAAGGGAGTTATTGTACCGATAAAATCTCCACCAAAAGGTGGCCTCCGTTGAGCCGATACACGGCTTTTTAAGGCGTGGAGCGTACAGCAGAAATCACCTGATTCTGACTGTTTTTATCAAATTTGACCCGTACTGTAATCCGTTGATTTTAATTAACTAACGTAAACGTTTGTACAAGTTGCCCTTTGACACCAACAAGCAGTGCGGCTTTGCCACCTGTTCGTAGCATCGCTAAATCAGAAACATCGCCGTTCCAGAGCAGACCGGACTCAAACATCGGTACGTAAACAAACTGTCCCCGCCCCCGATTTAGAAAAAGCTGCCCCCGGTTGGCGTCAGACTTGCCGATGCGGACACGGTTATGTTGACGGTTGCCGCCGATGACTAAATCCAGCAACCCATCGGCATTTACGTCTGCAGTGGCGAGAGCAAATGCAGGAGAAAACTGCGCTTCGGCGGGTAACGGCTGCACCACAAATCGACCGGCGGTCCGGCGGTCCGGTGATCCCGTTGTCTGGTCGTTGCGAAATAATACGGTCCGCAATTCCTTAGCATCGCGTTTTTTCGTGTCGCTCAACTCCTCCACGGTGAACATGTCCGTGATCGCAGCCTTTGAATAACCAGTGTAGTTTGTGAATTTTCTACGCAGATCAGGCACCTGATCCAGCATTTCGTCGCGGGCATTAAAGGGATGCAACTGATCGTTCTCGTAGCTTGCCAACACGGGCAACACTGCCCCGGTGGGACTTGCGACGCCGTAGAGTGTCAGCGGCCGATCCGATGTGGCTCGAAACTGGCTGTTTTGCCCGCTGTTAGCCGCTAAGATATCGGGGTCGCCGTCGTTATCAAAATCACGAACTAACAGCCGGTTCCAGCAGCCGGTGGTCATGGGCAGCCCATTATTAAGTGGCCGCAACTGACCGTTTTGGCAGGCGAATGCCCGCACCAGTCCGAAATCAGTGGCTATGATCAATTCCGGACGACCGTCACGGGTAAAGTCCGCGAAGACGGCATCGGTTACCATACCAAGTTGCGACAGGGCCGGTTGCTGACTTGTCACGTCCGAGAAGATTCCTTTGCCATCGTTCAACAGCAGATGACTAACCGGTGTTTCGGGGTACCGGCCCGGCACAACCCGCGCCCCGATGAATACGTCCCGGTCCCCGTCGTTATCAATGTCGGCGACCCGAACGCAGGACGCACTTACGCGCACATCGGGCAACCCGGTAGCTTTCGTCAATCGTCCTGTTCCATCGTTCAGGTACAAGCGTGTCTGTAAGCGCGGGTCATCAGCGGGTAATTCGTAGCCCGCGCTGGCAACGACCAAATCCAAATCCCGGTCGCTATCCGCGTCGAACCACTCGGCTCCGGCATCTTCGCAGGCACGGTCGGCCAGCAGCGCGGGCTGAACTACCGGCACGAACCGGCCCCCTTTCTGCACGAGCACCTGCCCGCCCTGTCCGCGCCCGCCCCCCACAAACACATCGTCGAGACCATCGCCGTTCACGTCGCCAACGGCGAAACGCGGGCCGGTCTGCGAGAGCATGTACGAGAGCAACGGCTGAATTTTGAAGTCGTTGACGGCGTCTTCCCGGTGCGTTATGGTGAGCAGATCGGCAGTTTGCCAATAGGGTTTAGGCGAAGTCGGCAGCACTGTATCGGCCGTTGGTGCGTAGGGAATCGTCAGTTGGTTTCCGGCAGCAGGCTCGACAAGCTGCGTTTTCCCGTCGGCCCACCGCACCCGCACCGAATCGACCCGGGAGACCGTTCCCAGCCCGAACAGCAGCGGTCCGTACATGGCCGACTGGAACCCCCTCACCGGCTGAAACTCCTGCACCTGCATCCGGCCACCCGCCCAAACGCTCACCCGCGAACCAATGAGCCGGGCCGGGTTCGGGCATTGCAGCCGAACGGTCAGGTGCTTGTTGGCACCCATTTTGTCGGCGTAATTTTGGTAAATACCGGCTTCGGCGTTAACATTATTGATGACTAAGTCCGGATCACCGTCGTTGTCCAGATCGGCGTACACCGCTCCGTTCGATTGGCTCGGTTCATCGAAACCCCACTCTGTCGTCTTATTCTCGAATCGCAGCGACGCACCCGCCGGATCGCCGGACCGGTTTCTGAAGATGTAGTTCGGCTCGTTGATGGCGGGCATCTTCGCAATCACGGCCATTGGTTCAGGCTGTTTGCCGGTTTCGCGGGCGGTCAACTGCTCATCCATCGTGAACTTCAGAAACTCCATATTCGTGTAGTCGCGGGCGTAGACGTTGGTCACGAACAGGTCTTTCCAGCCATCGTTGTCAAAGTCGGCGAACAGGCCCGCCCAACTCCAGTCCGTATTCGAGACGCCCGCAAACTGACCGATTTCGGAGAACACAGCCCCGCCCGCCGGATCATTGCCCATGTTCAACTGCACCATATTCCGCATCGTCTGGTGATGGAAACCGGCCCGGAGCAGTTGCCCGTATTTGTCGTAGTTGTCGTCGCCGGACGTTAATTTGATGCGCTCGTTGCGTTCGGGCAGCATGTCGAGG
>JAYTAC010000541.1:0-3305 GCA_043737755.1 Spirosoma sp. | reverse complement strand
CCTTTGTCCAGGGTGGACACCCGGGCGTACAGGGCTACCCGTTTAGGGGCATCAGCCGATTTTTTGGCCATACTGACTTATCAAAAAGGAGTTCCTTTGCAAAGCTATCTTTTTTACCCTAAAATCGGCCTTGTAAGCTCCAAAAAACGGGGTCGTTTTAACCACCCTTCTTGATAACCCGTTTCCCATGCCCCTTGACTTCCTGTCCAATCCCGAACGCCTGCGCTACCACGCCGTCCCAACCACGATTCAGGAGCCGGATCTGCGCCAGTTCTTTCACCTCACACCAGCCGACCAGGAATTTCTACGCCCCTTCCGCCGGGCAGCCAATCGCCTGGGGATTGGCCTGCAACTTGGCCTGATCCGGTTCATGGGCTTTTTACCCGATACCTGGTGGGAACAGGTGCCGGTCGAGGCCCTCAGTTTTGTCGCTCAACAGCAACGCGTCGAGCCTGACCACCTGAAAGAATATGGTGCCCGGCAGCCCACCCGGAGTGAACACTTTACGGCTATCCTCAAACACCTGGGGTTTCGCAAATGGGAACCGCTGGATGTGGCCTGGCTGGAACCCTGGTTATTGGAGCGGGCCTTGGAGCATGATGGCGAACGGGTACTGCTGGAAATGACTTGCCTGAAACTGCGTCAGGCTTGTGTTATTCGACCAGCGATTGGTACGTTGGAACGGTTGGTAGGGGGCATGAACGAACTGGCCTATCAGGAGACCTACCGACGGCTGACGGCATTACTAACGGATTCCCTGAAGGGACAACTCGATGCCCTGCTCGAAGTCGATCCGAAGCTGGGCGGTACGCGCCACCGGTGGTTGGCACAGGGGGCCACCCTTAACAATCCATCGGCTATTATCACCACGGTCGACAAACTGACCTACCTGACTAAACTCGGCGTACCAACCTGGGATACGACTGCATTGCCGCCTAACCGACAGAAACGATTGGCCCTGTTGGCTCGTAGCCGCTCAAACCGACATCTGGAACGGTTACCGGCTTATAAACGCTACGCGGTTCTGGTGGCCTTCTTACGGGAAAGTTTGCTGACGCTGACTGACGAGGTCTTAAGTCTGTTTGACGGGTATTGGGAACACAGTCTGGCTAAAGCCCGGCGCGATTATGACCAGTATCAGCAGCAGGTAACGTCCGCTAAGGATACGGCTATGCACACCCTGGGGCTGGCCGTAGGCGTGGTGCTAGACGAAGCCGACACACCGCCAATCGGGTTACAGGAGGCCATTTATGCCCGCGTTCCACGGGAGCAACTCATCCTGGTCTGGGAAGCGGTACAAGCGTTGCTTTACCCCACCCGGCACTCACACCTGACCTTTTTGGCCAAACGATATGGCGTCTTCAAGCAGTTTACGCCCCAATTTTTGGGCTACATCACCTTTTGCCAGGGCTTCACAGGAGACGACTTCGGAGTAGCCCTTCAGGCCGTAAGTGAGCTACAAACGGGTAAACGACGCAAGTTGCCACTTCCGATGCCCACTGGCTTTATCAAACCGAACTGGCGAAAGTTTGTCATTGACGAGCAGGGCGAATGTGACCGTCAGCACTATGAGTTGTGCGTCCTCTCGACCCTGCGTGATCGACTACGGTCAGGGGACGTATTTGTCGAACAGTCACACCGCTACGCGGACCTCAACAGCTACCTGATCCCACCTACCGAATGGGAGACCTTACGCGATGAGTTGTGCCGTCAACTCAACTTGCTCCCTTTGCCTACTGACCGAATCACGCAACGGATCAGTGAACTGGAAGCCTTGCTGAAACCCATGCAGGAGCTACTACTGGTCGGCGGTGATGTACGGCTGGAAGAAGGTGAACTGGTCGTCAGTCGACTAACAGCCGAAGAAGTCCCACTGGCTGTCAAGGCATTACAGCAGGAAATCAACCAGCGCTTACCGGTGGTCGATCTGACTGATATCCTGGTCGAAGTCAATGCCTGGGTGGGCTTCACCGACTACCTGCCAGGGCTGGAAAACGCCCACCGGAGTAAAGAACACGCAACCCTTCTACTGGCGGCAATCCTGGCTGCGGGCTGTAATATCCCCTTATCAGATATGGCCCGCTCATCGGGGCTGGACTACCAGTCACTCTGGTGGACCTCCTCGAATTACCTGCGCGATGACACCCTGAAAGCGGCTAACACGGTATTGGTCAATGAACACCACCGGCAGTGGCTGGCCTCCTACTGGGGCGACGGTACGTTTTCGTCCTCCGATGGTCAGCGTTTTCCCGTCAGTGGAAAGGTCCGTAATGCCCGGGCTTTGCCCACTTACTTTGGACCGGGTAAGGGGGTCACCATGCAGACGCATTCTTCCGATCAGTATGTTCAGTACGGCAGTAAAGTCGTGCCCGCCACCCTACGCGATGCGACGGTGGTCCTGGATGAGATTGTGGGCAATGAAACCGACCTGCGCATTGCAGAACACACCACGGATACGGCGGGCTATACCGACATCATCTTTGCTTTATTCGACTTGCTGAACATGACTTTCTGTCCCCGCATCCGCGACATCGGCGATCAGAAGCTGAGTAGGGTGAAAGGCAAAGAATGGGTCTACCCCGATCTGAAGTTCACGGGGACGATCAACCCCGAGTATATCAAACGGCACTGGGACGAACTGGTCCGGTTGGCAGGTTCTATCCAGTCCGGCCGGGTAACCGCTTCGCTATTCATTGGTAAATTACAGGCCTATCCCCGCCAGAACAACCTAACCTACGTTTTACAGGAATACGGCCAGCTGATCAAGACCAGCTTCATTCTTCGCTACTTACAAAGTCAACCCTTGCGTCGACGCATCAACGCGCAGCTCAATAAAGGCGAAGAACTCCATGCCCTGCGGAGTTGGTTGTGGTTTGGCAGTGACGGCCTGATTCGACGCAAACAGCAGGAGGCACAGAGTGAGTCGGCCCGTTGTCTGACGATGCTGACGAATATGGTCCTACTGTGGAATACGGTTTATATGCAGGACGTACTCCGGCAATTACAGGCCGAAGGCTATGCCATTGATGAAGCCCATTTCGAGTATTTATCACCGGGTCGTTACGAACACATCAATCGGCTGGGCAAGTATTCGTTCGCCATACCCACGGAGCCAAGTCTTCCCCGTCGTCCCCTACGAAAGCCAAGCGACAAACTAAATCTTTAGTTGCTTACCGTATAAATCCGCCCATTTGGAAGAAGAACCCCTTATACGCATGACGGGTGGTGGCCCGATGTGGAAGCAAGCTTTGCTACGTTCACCGCAGATATGCTCAAAGGTTCATCTATACAAAAACAATACGATA
>JAYTAC010000540.1:0-1190 GCA_043737755.1 Spirosoma sp. | reverse complement strand
CGTACACTTTCTTGCTGTCGGGAACGACAAAGCCATAGGTCGGCCATACTTCGACGCGGCCAACGAGTTCGGTGCGACCCCGCTCAACAACGCTGGCTACTTTGCCTTCCACGCGCCGGGAGCGGTTGCCCGAATCCGAAAATTTCAGCACCTGCACCCGGTCACCATCCACGGCTCCGTTGAGGTCGTCGGTCGACACCCAGATATCGTCGCTTCGTTCGCCCCGAACACCACTCGCCGTAGCGGGTACGACGAAGGCAAACTTTGAGTTGACGTGATCAACCACGCCCTCAGTGAGGTTAGCGGCTTCGTCGGCCTGGTAGCTGCCGTCGGGCTGGCGGATGATGGATTTCTCCTCGGTCAGTTCGTGAAGCAGGCCATGCAGGAGTAATTGCGTTTTGCGGTCGCCTGTATTGAAATGATTCAGCACCTGATCCTGCGTGTAGGACTCTTCTTCGTTGATCTGGAAAAACGCCAGCAGATCATTCTTCATCTCGTCGATAAACGAGTCGGTTTGCATCGGACGTGCTCGCGTTGAGCTGGTCCGGTTTTGTTTTTCGGCTCCCTTCTCGCGGGGGCGGGCCGCTGCCGATGGGCTACCAGTGTTTGGCTTACCGGCTAACGATGCCCGGTTGTAGTTGTCTTGTTTTGGTTTTCCGTTTCTCATTCTGTATCCACGGGCTTCAGCCCGTGCTGTGTATCAGCAATCAATACGCCATGATTTGTGGGTAGGTCAATTGCTGCTTATAGTATGCCCGTTGGCCACGGGCGGGGCTGTTTGTTGTTGATGATCCTTGTCAATTACCTTGCCACGATGAGCACTCACGGAGACCAGCCAATTTGGAAGTCGACATGTTGATTCAGGCGTGCAGAATACCTTCCAAACTAAGCGCGGGGATCATCACCAAATGATCTTCGACAATGCTGTCGGGCACGAAGATAAATTTCTTATCAAATATCTGACTATCAACATAATAACTGACCCAATACTCGTTGTTCAGGTGGAACACGTCGGGCATGATCGACTCGACAACTTCGTGCGCACCGGGCTGTACTTCAACGAAGAAGTGCCGGAGCGTCGACGTTTTTTGCTCTTCATCGTCTTTCAGCCCGTATCCCTTCGAGGTAACGAACACCGTTTTGATGGGTACGTCTTTCTGATTGATCAAAAATACCTGCCAGTCATACCC
>JAYTAC010000539.1:0-3313 GCA_043737755.1 Spirosoma sp. | reverse complement strand
ATTCCGACCGATGTGATGTTGCGTTTTATTGAAGAAAAACAGCAGGCTATCCGGCGCACGACGAGACGTGAAGACGATACCGAGATAAATAGAAAAATGGTTTATGATGAACACAAACGACATCTCGCCCGGTTTGACCAGTATTTGGATCAGGCAACCGATGGGCCACACTGGCTAAGACAGCCTGGTGTTGCGGCTATAATTAAGGAAGGACTTCATCACCGTGATGGCATGGATTATGACCTGCACACCTACTGCATCATGTCGAACCACGTTCACCTGCTTGTTACAATTCGGCACAAGTACCGGCCTCTTCAGTTGACCTTGAAATCACTCAAAGGGTATTCGGCCCGCAAGGCGAATGAGCTACTCAACCGGACAGGTCAACCATTTTGGCAGCCGGAGAGTTATGACCACGTCGTTCGTGACGCTTCTGAATTCAACCGAATTGTTGCCTACATCCTCAATAATCCGGTTAAAGCCGGACTCGTTGAGTCCTGGGAAGAATGGTCATATATCTATTGGGCTGAAAATTTGTAGTATCTTGGTGGTACGGCATACCGGCGGCCACGTCCGGGTGAGAAAAGACAGGGACAACTATTTTTCACCCGGACGTGGCCGTCCAGGATACGTCTATGCAACGTCGCTCATTTATCCGGACTTCACTTACCGCAGCCGCTGGCGTCAGTCAGTTGGGCCTGATTTTGCCTACGGACACACTGCCCGACCCCAAGCCTGATAAACTACCGCGCTGGCGGGGCTTTAATCTGCTCGAAAAATTCGTGGCGGGCACCACCGGTCCCGAACCCGCCGGGCCGTATAAAGAGCGCGACTTCGCGATGATTGCCGAGTGGGGATTCAACTTCGTGCGGCTGCCCATGTCCTACCACTGCTGGTCTACGCCCGACCCGGTCCATTGGACGAAACTGAACGAGAAGGTGCTGCGCGAAGTCGATCAGGCGGTTGACTTTGGTAAGCGGTATAACCTGCACGTCAACCTGAACCTGCACCGGATTCCGGGCTACTGCGTCAATCCACCCGCCGAACCGCTGAATCTGTGGACTGATGAGCGGGCACTCGAAGCGGCCGTTTTTCACTGGAAACACCTCGCCGAACGCTACAAAGGTCGGCCCAACCGCGAGGTGACCTTCGACCTCATTAACGAACCCAACACCGACGAAGTCAGCTACGTTCGCGTGGTCACGGCGTTGGTCGAAGGGATCCGCTCCGTCGATCCTGACCGGCTCATCATCGCCGATGGGTTGCAGTACGGCAATCAGCCGGTGCCCAAATTAGCCGGGTTGAAGTTGGGTCAAAGCACACGCGGTTACCTGCCGATGAGTGTGAGTCACTACAAAGCAGAATGGGCACCGATGTTCAAAGACCTGCCCCCGCCAACCTGGCCCGCCCAGTGGATGAACACCACCTGGAACGCCGAAACGCTGCAAAAATTCGCCATCGAACCGTGGCAGAAACTACAGGCGCAGGGCGTGGGCGTACACGTGGGCGAGTGGGGCTGCTACAACAAAACGCCCCACGACATTGCCCTGCGATGGATGGAAGATCAGCTAAAACTCTGGAAAGACGCGGGCTGGGGCTGGTCGCTGTGGAATTTCCGGGGGGCCTTCGGCATCCTCAACAGCGACCGTAGCGACGTAGCGTATAAGATTCATAAGGGCATGAAGTTGGACGAGAAAATGCTGGCCCTGCTGCGTTCGTATTGATTGTAGAGAAGCACAGAACATCATTTGGCCGGTTTACGGGATTCTGTGGCCGTAAAATCGTGTTAATCCTCTGAATCGTTTCAAACTCAGGTTCAGACAGCTTTTGCAAAATATCAGAGACTTATTTGCCGTATTTCCGCGCCCAGGTCGGGTGGAGTGGATCGGCGTTCGCCCCGAACGGCGTGGACCGGTGGCGGTCGTTGAGTCTGTCGATGTTTCGGAAACGGAGGGACTGATCGGCGACCATTACAGCGGGCAGTTGGGTAGCCGCCACGTCACGCTCATTCAGGCCGAGCACCTGCCCGTAGTTGCGGCCCTGACCAACCGCGACGCGCTCGACCCGGCCCTGCTGCGCCGGAACATCGTGATATCGGGCCTGAATCTACTGGCCCTGAAAGACCGCCAAATTCAAATTGGCGACGCAATTCTGCACGTGACGGGTCTATGTCATCCATGTTCCAAGATGGAAATCGCACTCGGACCGGGTGGCTACAACGCCCTGCGCGGCCACGGCGGGCTGACGGCAAAAGTTGTGAAAAGCGGGACAATTCGGATTGGTGATGCCGTTGCAGTACTGTCAGCTACCGTTGTTTTACCGGCTCCGGGTCGGCCTGAATCCGGTTGGGGCGGTTAATTCCGGCCGGCGTCCCGGCGTAGCGAAAGCGGTTGCGGAGTTGCTGGATGGTGTTGATGAGGTCGTAGTCCGTGGCCTGAAGCAGGAACTCGTCGTCCAATTCGCAGAAGTCCACAAAGCGGTCCACGTCGTCGCTTTTGAGGTCGGTGGCTTGGTCGATCAGCAGCCGGAACCGCTCGAGAGCCAGCGCGTGCCGGCGGTCCTGCTGGATGATGACGTATGCTTTGCGGTCGGATTTGGGCCGCTTGCCGAACATTTCGTAGAGCAACGTAACGCCCGCACCATCGGCAATCCGGTCGAACGCCTGCTCGCCCGTCACTTTCCGGGAGGCCGTTGGCTCCGCCAAAATCTGCTCGATCTCGCGTTTGACTTCTTCGTATCGCTTGGCCGTAACGGTCACTTCGGCGAGTTCGATCACGCGGTAGGGCATGGGCGGCAGCGCACGGGCCACGATGGTCGGGTTCTCGGAGCCGTCGTAGCGAATGCCGGTGCGGGCGTGTAGCTGACTCGCCAGAATGAGCGAGTCGCCGGGCTGCACGGTCAGGAAAAAGCGGCCCGTAGCGTTGGTGCGGGCGCGCTGGCGGGTGCGCTGATTCACGACCGTTGCCCGGTCAACGGCTTTGTTGGTCGCCTGATCGACCACCGTCCCGATCACATACTTGCCCTGCGCCCACATCTCACCCGGCCAACCGGCAGTCAGGAAAAGTAGTAATATGAGTTGATAGGGGCGCATACGGATATTGTAAAAGTATAAATTTCAGACCTGTTACGGGGGGAGGGAGCGTTAAAAGATGTTAACCGATTCTATTTCAACACGGAGGAACGGAGAAGGACGGAGTACACAAAGTTTTTATCTTCTCCGTGTACTCCGTCCTTCTCCGTTCCTCCGTGTTGAAATAGAATCGGTTAACATCTTTTAACGCTCCCTCCCCCCGTAACAGGTCTGAAATTTATA
>JAYTAC010000538.1:0-3315 GCA_043737755.1 Spirosoma sp. | reverse complement strand
AGTACGCCATCTATAAGACGCTGCGCTACCGGGGCACCATCGGGGCGGATCTGAACTACCAGCGACGGAACCGGTTTCAGACCTCGGCTATCCCCCTTAATCAACTGCTGCCGCCCAATGCCAACAACGGTTCGGCGTTTTCGTCGCAGAACGTCAACTGGGTAACCAGCCACACCCTCAACTACACGCTTGATCTGGGTACGCAGCACCACCTCGAAGCACTGGTTGGGCTGGAGTCGCAAAAAAATAACTACGAAGAAGACCAGGTCAGCGCGATCAACTTCCCCAACGATAACGTGCGGACCATCAACGCGGGCACCGTTACGGCGGGCTCCTCCCTGCGCGAGCAGTGGGCGTTGGCGTCTTACTTTGCCCGGGTGACGTATTCGCTCAACGACCGCTACCTGTTCAATGCCTCCATCCGGCGCGACGGTTCCAGCCGGTTCGGGCGCAATAAACGCTTCGGCACCTTCCCATCGGCGTCGGTGGGCTGGCGCATCACCGAGGAGCCCTTCATGAAGGGTGTTGCAGTGATTTCGGAACTCAAACTACGGGCCAGCTACGGCCTGTCGGGCAACAACGCCTTTTTGGATAACAACGGCAATCCAAGCAACTACCCCAGCGTGGGTGTTCTGAACAAAGACAACTACGTGCTGGGCAATAACTTAGTCAACGGCTTGGCTACCAGTAGTATCGGTAACAATGATCTGACGTGGGAACGCAGTCGCCAGACAGACATTGGACTGGACGTGGGCCTGTTTCAGAACCGCGTTTTCCTGACGGCCGATTACTACCGGCGCATCACCACCGACTTGCTGTTGTCGGTGCAGGTGCCCACGCTGACGGGCTTCTCCTCGGCCATTCGCAACATTGGCCAGGTCGAGAACAAAGGCATGGAATTTGGCATCAGTACCCGCAACTTGACCGGCGCCCTGACCTGGACTACCGACCTGAATCTGTCGTTCAACCGCAATAAAGTACTCCGGCTCGGACCCACCGGCGACCCCATTCGGTCGGCGTCCGGCATCGGCGAAACCAACATCACCGTCATTGGCCAACCGCTGGGCAGCTTTTTCGGCTACCGGCAGTTGGGCATTTTTCAGACCCGGGCCGAACTGGATGCCTACCCGCACTTCGCCGATTCCCGGCCGGGCGACGTGAAATATGAAGATGTGAACGGGGATAAGGTGCTCAACGCCAATGACCGGACGCAGATCGGTAACAACCAGCCGGACTTTGTGTACGGCATCACTAACTCGCTGTCGTTTAAAGGGATTGACCTGAACATCGTGGTGCAGGGCATTCAGGGCGGAGAGATACTGAACCTGTCGCGCCGGTTCTACGAAAACCTCGAGGGCAACGCCCAACAGCTAACCACCGTGCTCGACCGCTGGCAGTCGCCCCAGCAGCCCGGCAACGGGATAGTACCCCGCGCCAACACCCGCACCACGGGCAACAATAACCAGGTATCGACGCGCTGGGTGGAGGACGGCAGCTACTTCCGCATCCGCAACATCACGCTCGGCTACAACCTGCCCCGGACACTCGTTCAACGGGCCAAAATGCAGTCGTTGCGCGTGTACGCAGGCGTGCAAAACGCCCTGACGATCAGCAAATACCTCGGCTACAATCCCGAAGTAAGTGGTTACGAAGGACCACTGACGGGTGGGGTCGATTACGGCTCCTATCCACTGGCCCGCACCTACACCGTCGGTCTGAATCTGGGCTTCTAACCCAAAAAACAGCTACTCTATGAAAACTAAATACATCCTGGCGGGCCTGTTTGCGTTGAGCCTGTCGTCGTGCAAAGACCAGTTTCTGGACCTGTCACCCATTGCACAGGCCAACTCCAACACGTTCTACAAAACGTCGTCGGATATGATTACGGCCCTGAACGGCGCTTACGGAGCACTGCAATTTAATGGGCAATACGGTCAGAACTACATTTTTGCCGAAGTCCCATCCGACGATACGACGCCGGTTTTGTCCGGCTCGGTGACCGATCAGGACGAGTTCGATAAGTTTTACCTGCGGACGACCAACCCGTTTCTGGCCGCCCGCTGGGGCGATGGTTACCGGGGTATCTACCGCACCAACGCCGTGATTGATCGCATTGCCGGGGTGACGATGGATGAAACGCTCAAAAAGCGCATCGTAGGGGAGGCCAGGTTCCTGCGGGCGCTTATGTATTTCAACCTCGTGCGGGCGTTCGGCGACGTGCCATTGGTGCTCACCGAGATCATTGACCCGTCGGAAGGTTACGCCTTCAGCCGCGCTCCGGTGGCTGATGTCTACGCCCAGATTGTTAAAGACCTGACCGACGCGGAGGGCGTGCTGGCTGAACGGTACACCGGTGCGGATGTGGGGCGGGCTACGCGCGGAGCGGCAAAATCGCTGCTGGGCAAAGTCTACCTGACGCAGCGTAACTACGCCGGGGCTGCGGCTAAACTCAAGGAAGTCGTCGATGCCAACACGTACGACCTGTTGCCTAATTACGCCGATCTGTTCAGACCGGCCAGCAAGAACAGCCGGGAATCGGTGTTCGAGGTGCAGTATAAAAAAGGATCGCTGGGCGAAGGCAGTAATTTCAGCAATGTGTATGCGCCCGAAAATTCAGGGAATGCTGTGATCCAGTTTGGTGGGGGCGGCAACAACAAACCGACGCCCGATCTGGAAAGCGCGTACGAAGCGGGCGATCCGCGCAAAAACCTGTCGCTTGCCTCCAGCTACGTGAATGCCGCCGGGAATAAGGTCGACTACTACTTTATTCGCAAATACGCCGACGTGCCCACGACCAACGGCGATGCGGAAGATAATTTCTACGTACTCCGTTACGCCGATGTGCTGCTCATGTACGCCGAAGCCCTCAACGAAACGGGAAACACAGCGGCAACCCTGCCGCTGCTGAACCGCGTCAGAAAGCGGGTTGGACTGGCCGACAAAACGGGGTTGTCGCAGGCGGAGACCCGGTCGGTCATTGAGCAGGAACGGCGCGTCGAACTGGCATTTGAAGGGCATCGCTGGTTCGATCTGGTCAGGACGGGACGAGCATTGCCGGTCCTGCAGGCCAAAGCCGCAACCATCGGCATTAAAACGAGCCTGACGGCAAACAACCTCGTTTTTCCGGTTCCGCAGAGCCAGATCGACATCAATCCCGACAAGATCAAACAGAATGCCGGGTATTGAGTGTTATGTGATTGAGCAGAGGGTAACTACCCCCTTCTGCGTTGCGCGATAAGTTTCTTTCGGGCAGTCTTCAACAACGCACTGTTGCTGAAGACTGCTACCCGGCAGCGCGGCCCCCTAAACAATGAG
>JAYTAC010000537.1:0-3315 GCA_043737755.1 Spirosoma sp. | reverse complement strand
CTTCGAGAAACCGGCTGGCAACCCACCCCTGCGCGGCACCGCCACAGATTTACTGAAAGGCTGGTTAGCGTTTACGGGGGCCGCTGCCGAAGCACTGCCCGTGATACCACTGCGAGCAAGTGCCCTGCTTGGCGGGCTGATGGTGGGGACAACCCTCGGTCTGGTGGCCTGGGGTGTGCTGACTCACTGGACCACGCTCGTGCGGCTCCTGCGCCGGATGCGCTCATCCCGACGGTCGGGCTTCGGCACGGCACGGACCATACCGCCACTTGTGCTGTTTTTCTGGGGCTGTGCGGGTTTCCTGCTCGGAACGGCTGCCGTCGTGGCCTGGACCCGGACGGGCTTTGGTATTGATTTACTGATCACAAGCCGCTACAAAATCTATTCGCTCACGCTGCTGGCCCTGCTCTACGTGTATGTTGTTGCGCTGCTCCCTGCCCAAACGAGCCGCTGGGCGGGTATGGCCGGTGGGTTGGGCAGTCTGCTCATTGCTTGGCTGTCCTACAATGCATTCATAGACGAGACGATCTGGTGGCGGCATTACGTACTGACGCGCCAGTTCAACGACACGCACGGCACCAACCAGCCCGTTAGCCGGGTCGATGCCGTGACAGCAAAATACACGACCCTCGCCCCGGCCTTCTACGACGTGAACCCGGCCGTGCTGTACGGAGCCGGACAATCACCCGTGGTGCCAATGACAGTGACCGAGACACCCGCCGGTTTTACCATTCAGCAGGCGACACTATCCGTGCAAGATGAGCGTGACGGGCGGTCGTTTGTGGTAGCCCGCTCCCCGAAACGAACCTACCTGTTCCCGACACGGCAAAATCAGAATCTGACCATGCGAACGCGATTCTGGCCCGCCAATTCGTTCACCAATGGGTTCACGGCCGTCCTCGCCCCCGTCGACTTCGACGCCGGAACGTATCAACTGTTCGTGCTGACGGTATCGGCAAACGGCGCATTGACGCTTCACCCCACCGGGCAAACGATTGTTTCGGCGGGGCAGGCCGGAATGCCCCTGAAGAAAAACTGGTAATCCATTCTTCGTAGTTTTGCGCCAACAACCGCGCCCTGCGCCAACCGCCACGTTATTTTCATGCTGACCCCAACGACAACGACCACCGCCCGCCCGGCCCTGAATCACCTGCGGCAGTTAGACGGCATCCGGTTCGTGGCCGTAGCCATGGTGCTGTTTGACCACTGGATGTCGGGGCGGATCGAGTTGCCACTGGGGGCACTGGGTGTCACGATTTTTTTTGTGCTGAGCGGCTTTCTCATCACGCGCATCCTGCTGTCGAGCAAAGACAAACTCAGCAAGGAGCCGAACGGGGGGCTGGGCAAGTACCTTAAAACATTCTACATCCGCCGGACGCTCCGCATTTTCCCGGTCTACTACTTGGTGCTCTTCGTGCTCTACGCCATCGACGAGCCGCCCGTTCGCCGAACGTTCGGCTGGTTAGCCCTCTACGGCACGAATCTCTACATGGCTCTCTACACCACCTGGATGGGCACCGTCGACCATTTATGGTCGCTGGCAGTGGAGGAGCAGGTCTATTTATTTTTCCCGCTGCTGCTGTTTTTCGTACCGCGTCGGTGGGTGCCCGCCACGGCTCTGCTCATGATTGTGGGGGCAGTGGCCATGCGCTATGTGCTCTACCGGGCCAGAATGCCGTGGTTCATCGGGTACGTGACCATGCCCGCCTGCTTAGACTCATTCGGGCTGGGGGCCATCATGGCGTTTTGGTGGCTGTACGAGCGCGGCCGGTTTGAGCGGGTGTTCCGGCACTCGGTCTGGATTTGGGTCAGCATTGCGCTGCTGGCAGCCGTAGCGACCTACACCAAAATCCTGCCCGCCATTCCCGACGCCACCGGTCTGCCCGGCCACCACAACATCATGTCCGACGTGTGGGAACGGCTGGCGGCTTCGCTGATCGGCTTTTTCCTGATCGGGCGGGCGGTGATGGGCTTCGGCGGACCGATGAAGTGGCTGCTCGAAAACCCCGTCAGCCAGTACATGGGCCGCATCAGCTATGGATTGTATCTGTACCACAACTTCGTCTTCAACGCCTACCACACCCAGCCAACTCACTTCACGGTGCGGGCCTGGCGACGGATCACGGACGTTCTGCCCTTTCTGAACAGCTCGTATTTCTTCCAGTTCTCGTTTTATTTGGCCCTGACCATCATACTGGCAACCCTGTCGTGGTATCTGATCGAGCGGCCCATCAACAACCTTAAGGATCGGTTTTCGTACTGAGACGCACCTGTCACGTAAGTAACTGACGCTCGGTCAAAAATACCCAACGAATTAACCAGACAGGTTTGGCGGTGTTGAACAAATGGCCCTATTTTTGATTTACTTACACCGTAATAAAATCCGCTTTTACCAGGTACCATGCGCGTCTGTTTTTATTAGATAATCTGTCCATCCAATCTGCTGACTATCACAGCTACCCACGGCCAGACAGTGCCCTCTCGTCAGCTTGGAAATCCGGTATATGCGTACACTAACCTATCTCTGTGGATGCTCTACTATTCGGATCTATGCCCAAGTTTAGTTTGACGGCAGGCCTTTGTCTGTATGGATTTGGATTGATTGTGTTAACGCTTCTGGACGTTTTTTTTTCTTCACCGTCAGTAAACCCGGATGGATTCGGCTACCGCCTGACGGATTCATTCCGAGAGACATCGCTCAACAACCGGGTGTTGTTCGCGCCAACGTTTCGGCTGGTGCCGGGCGAGTCGCTGACCCGTTTGGAAGGGCGTATCCGGCAGACGTTCGTACCGAATCGGAATGTACATGCCGTTGCTCACGGGCATTCGTCGGTTGTAACCGAAGGTTGGGTTTATTTCAGGCTCGCCAACGCTTCCAGAACGCCAAAGGAAGTGGTGTTGTCGATGCCGCAGCACCGCTGCTCGCGGGCGACGCTGTTTCTGGAGCGGGCCGGGCCACGATTGGCGGGGCCACCAACGGCGGGGCCACCAACGGCCAACCCGCTCGATTCGATAGCCACGCTGCTGAACGATACCCCCCTGGCGGACCGGTTTTTTCTCAGCTATCGGCATGCCTTCCCCATCACGCTTCCGCCGGGCCAGCGGGTGGGCGTACTGCTCCGAACGAACGCTTATGTGGGCTACCATGAATTTGATCTGAAACTAAGCAGTCGGCACGTTTTTCTGGACGATGCCCTCGGCGACATCATTCGGGAGTGGCTGGTCATCTTTACCTGCCTGATTATTGGGATTATCGCGCTACTCATCGGCTTCACTACGCCCAGCCCACTCATGAGTACGTTCGGCTTCATGATG
>JAYTAC010000536.1:0-8112 GCA_043737755.1 Spirosoma sp. | reverse complement strand
GCATTTCTGCTTGTACAGTTAATACCTTTTGGATTAATTGGGTATGCTGCATACACTGATATTCGGAGCAGCTTCAGACCTGCTTAAAACTTAAGAATTTGGTCGTGACTTGATCTTGGACTTCGAGTCTATAGTACATGGTAACTATCACCGTTTCTTGCCGCTACTGCGACAACCAGGAAGCTGTCCGACGTAAAGGAGTTAGTCCGAACGGGCATCAACGTTACAAATGTGAGGCCTGCAAGCGCAGCTTTCAACTGGACTATGCCAAAAAAGCCTATCAACTTGGTATCAAAGAGCAAGTCATCGATATGACTTTAAACGGTAGCGGCATTCGGAATACAGCCCGTGTCTTGAAGATAAATATGAATACAGTCATGAGTACTCTTAAAAAAAAGCCGACCATATCGTCACTATAAACCCGGCTTATGTTGGTACCCAACCAAGCTTACGAATTCGCTTAGAAGCGGATGAACAGTGGTCCTACGTTCAGAAGAAGCGCAATCCGCGCTGGCTTTGGTGGGTCGAGGATCATGATACAGGCCAGGTGGTGGCGTTTTTATTTGGCCGACGGACGAATGCAAGTTTCCGACGATTATTGGCTTTGTTGAGTCAGGCTGGCATTGAAGTCAGCCGATGGTTTACCGACTACTGGTGGGCTTACCACGACGAGCTACCAGCGTCAATTCATCAGGTTGGCAAGGATCAGACGCAAAGTATTGAGCGCAAACACTTGGACTTACGCACCCGAATCAAGCGATTAGCCCGTCGAACGATCTGCTTTTCAAAGTCTATTCTGATACACGACACGGTGATTGGCTTGCTGATTAACCATCTCTTTTTCAAGTTGAATGTCCATCTTTAGAGCATGACCCTTTATTCAATAACCCGAATAATTACTGAAGCACCACCCATGGAAGGCAATGGGTTTGATTTTGAGATATTTGATTTAGTCAAGAAAATTTCAAAATCCCTTTAGAAACCTTTATTGAGCATGGTCTTGACTGTATCAGCATCAACCGGTTTACGACCAGCGTCAAATCAACAGCCGAAACTATTCAATAACAAAACCGTGCCTATCCATCACCTTGCTTTAAGGGGCAACAATTTTTAACCGATTTTCAAATCCACCAACACGTAACCAAACCAATCAAGCAATGAACCGATTCTTTACCCTCCGTACCTTGTTCCATGACCTTCGCCACCTCGCCCTGCTGCTCATCGTTGGCCTGGTTATTGCCTGTTCCTCCTGGGGCAGCGACGACCCCCAGCCCAATGCCACTAACGCTAATTTCGAGGGCAGCTACAAAGGCAAAATGGTCCGCACCACCAAAACCGGTAACCAGACCTTCACCCAGACGACCGAGAAGCTGACGGTGGTCATTAAACCCGGTGCTTCAGCAGGCACCCTCACCGTGCAGTTCTTCGAGGAGCCGTTCGGGGAGATCACCGATCCGCTCAAGGCTACCGTCAAGGGCAACGCGCTCACCATCGTCAAGCAGACAACGCCCGGCTACCCCGACGACGTCTACGAAGGATCGGGGACGCTGTCGGGCAAGACCCTCGCGCTGACGCTCAACAACACCTACAACGGCAGCACGCAGGTGCAGACCGTCACGGCTACCAAGCCCTAACCCAACCCAACGACTCCCTTTCTGGTCCGTTCTTACCCCCCGTTTGCCGGGTGGCCACCCCTGTTGTACCCCAACCGTATCGTATGAAGACGTTGGCTCTGTTGTTTTGGCCCCTGCTGGGGGTCCTCGGCCTGTGGGCCACCCTGCTGCCCGCTGCCCTCGGCGCATCGCCCCCGATGAGTTGCCCCCGGCCCCGGCCGGGTCGCTGTGGGGGTCGGGCACTACGGGGGTAGCCCCGGCTCTGCTGGCCAGCATTGCTGAAACCAAAGTGCGGCAGGCGGCCCGCACGGCCTACCTCTCGGCCGAGGGTTTGGCCTACGGAGTTAGTGTCAGCGCAGCGGCCCAGGCCGACCGCGACACGGCCGCCGGGGTGTTCAACTTTTTGGACAGCCGCCGAAACTACGTCCAGAGTCTCCAGCTTTTGCCGCCGAACAACGTGCTTTGTAGGCACGGCTTGCCAGGAGCAGATCAGTCCGTCGATGACTGAGTTCTGATGCACGGTGGAGTTTCGGGGGCGATAAAGATGTAATTTCGTGCATGCTCGGGGTCCGCTCCGGCGTACCGCCCCGCGCCATCCATTATTCACCACGCATTATTCATTGCCCTTATGCTTTCCGTATCTGAGGCCTTCGCCATTACCCAGCAACACAAATTAGCCCTGCCGACCGAGCGCGTTTCATTAGACGATGCCCTCGGTTGCGTTTTGCGCGAACCCGTGTATGCCGACCGTGATTTTCCGCCTTTTGACCGGGTGGCAATGGACGGTATCGGCATCCGGTTTGCTGACTTCGCGTCGGGAGTGCAGTCGTTTCAGGTGGCGGGTATGCAGCGGGCAGGGCAGGTTCAGCAAACCCTCACTGAGTCAGGTGCTTGTCTCGAAGTAATGACCGGAGCCATGCTGCCCGTCGGTGCCGACACGGTTATCCGGTACGAAGACAGCACGACCCAAGACGGCGTGACCCGCATTACCACCGACGATATCCGGCCGGGTCAGCACGTTCACCACCGCGCCACCGACCGACGGGCGGGCGACGAACTGCTGCCCGTCGGAACGCGGCTCGGCCCGTCGGAATTGGCCGTTGCCGCGTCGGTGGGGCATGTATCGCTGATGGTTACGGTGTTGCCCCGTGTGGCACTGGTCTCGACCGGCGACGAACTGGTCGACGTGGCCGACACGCCCTTGCTCCATCAGATTCGCCGGTCGAATACGTACATGCTTCGGGCGGCTCTGGCGTCGCTGGGCATTGCGGCCACGCTGCATCACATCATCGACGACGAGGCCATTCTTGCGGAGAGACTAACCGTGCTGCTTGCCGATAACGATGTGCTGATTCTGAGTGGGGGCGTTTCGGCAGGAAAGGCCGATTTTGTGCCCGACGTGCTGGCCCGGCTGGGTGTTCAGAAGCAGTTTCACAAGGTTGAGCAGCGGCCCGGCAAACCGATGTGGTTCGGTACAACGCCGGACAAAGGTCTAGCCGGGACGGTTTTTGCGCTGCCCGGCAACCCGGTATCCACGGTACTGTGCGCCCATCGCTACGTGCTGCCGTATCTGCGGGCATCGCTGGGGTTGCCACCTGACAGACCAACCCATGCGCAGTTGGCCGCGCCGGTCACGTTCCGCCCGGCTGTCACGTATTTTCTGCCCGTCCGGCTCACCTCCGAACCCGACGGACGACTGCTGGCCCATCCGTTACCCGGCTCCGGCTCGGCCGATTTTGCTAACCTTCTCGACAGCGACGGATTTATGGAACTACCCGCCGACCGGTCTGATTTCGGCGTCGGCGAAGCGTTTCGGGTGTGGTTATCGACGGGCTCTTAGACAGTCTGTTGGCAACCTATTGGGTATCCCGTTGGCGCGAATAACGGAACTAATGCCCCCCGAAGTGGTTTATTGGGAAAGAACATTTTCAACCAATAAACAGATTTCAATCATGGCAGCAGGATCACATGCCGTTGAAGCAACCGACGCTAATTTCGAGCAACTTATTCAATCCGATAAGCCGGTTCTAATCGATTTCTGGGCCGAATGGTGCGGCCCCTGCAAAATGATCGGCCCCGTTGTTGAGCAACTCGCCGGTGAATATGAAGGCAGAGCTATCATCGCCAAGATGGACGTTGACCAGAACGCTCAGATACCCGCTAAATTTGGCATCCGCAGCATCCCGACGCTGATGGTTTTCAAGAATGGCCAGATGATTGATAAAGTCATCGGTGCCGTCCCCAAGAACGTATTGGAGCAGAAACTACAAGCCGCCATGGAACCGGTAGCGTTGTAATGCACGAAATAAATACAAGCAAAAAAGGCCGCTCCTGAACGTTCAGGAGCGGCCTTTTTTTTGGTTTTGTGATTGTCATTCCTACGCAGGAGGAATACCAAGCCAGCCCTGTGAAAAACAGTTCACTATTACTTGGTTGGCTCGAGATTCCTCCTGCGTAGGAATGACAATGAAATTACACCAGCATCCGCATCGGGTTTTCCAGCAATTCTTTTACCGTTTGCAGGAAAGCCGCACCGGTAGCCCCATCGACCGCCCGGTGATCGCAGGAGAGTGTCACCTTCATCACATTAGTGGGTTTTACCTCACCCTCTTCGACTTTCACGGCTTGTTTGATCGCTCCCACCGCCAGAATACACGCGTCGGGCGGGTTGATGATGGCCGTGAATTCGTCGATGCCAAACATGCCGAGGTTCGAGATCGAGAACGTGCTGCCTTCCCAGTCTTTGGGCTGTAGTTTCTTCTCCTTGGCCCGGCCAGCCAAATCCTTCACTTCGCCCGAAATAGTCGAAAGCGTCTTCTGGTCGGCGTTGCGCACCACCGGCACGAGCAAACCATCTTCAACCGCCACGGCCACGCCGATGTTGACGTATTTATATTTTCTGATCTTATCGCCAAGCCACGATACATTGACGTTGGGGTGCTGTTTGAGAGCCAGGGCACAGGCTTTGATCACAAAATCGTTGAACGAAATCTTGACCGGGCTGACGCCGTTAACCGTGCCGCGCATTTCCATCGACTTGTCCATGTTGATTTCCATGGTCAGGTAGAAATGCGGAGCCGAGAACATGCTCTCACCCAGCCGACGGGCAATGGTCTTGCGCATCTGACTGACCGGTACGTCTTCGTAGTCGCCCCCGGTGGAGCGGTCCCGCTCCGGCGTACCAGCCGATGCGGCTGCCTGTGTCACGGGAGCAGGTGAAGGCTGAGGAGCGGCTGGGGCGGGCTGAGCAACTGGCTGCGCCGGAGCAGCGGGCTGAACAGCCGGTTTTGGCTGAGACAGAACTGTTGTCGGCACATCCACCGCACCGGCGGACCGACTGGGCACAAACGATTCGACATCGCTTTTGACGATCCGTCCGTCGGGACCGCTGCCGTGAACCTGTGTCAGGCTGATGCCTTTTTCCTCGGCGATGCGTTTGGCCAATGGTGAGGCTTTCACACGTCCATTCGATTCTTCCGTGTGGTTCGGATTGGCCCCGCCTGGATTGGTCCCGCTTGGAGCACTGACGCCATCGCCCACTTCGCCACCATACGACAGATCCGTCGCGGCATTGGCCGGTAAATCTGCCTGTACGTTCTGGTTGGCCGTTTCCGAACCTGATGTTCTGTTCGTTGCCGGTTGAGCAGATGTGGCCGGAGCATTGGCAACCGGAGCGGGTGATGCCGCCGGAGCACTCGGCGATCCGTTGCCATCGACCAGCACTTTGAAATTGGCTCCTTTCTCGCCGACAACGGCAATGATCTCATCGACCGCCACCACTGACCCTTCTTTCACCCCGATGTAGAGCAGCGTACCTTCTTCGTAGGCTTCGAGGTCCATCGTGGCCTTGTCGGTTTCGACCTCGGCCAGCACGTCGCCCGCTTTCACGGTGTCGCCTTCCTTTTTGTGCCACGTCACCAATGTCCCCTCGGTCATGGTATCGCTCATCTTGGGCATCCGAATGACCGACGCATTCGTATTTCCGGCGGGTGCCGCCGACAGAATCTCCCTGTCGGGCAGGTTGGTCGCTATTTCGTCCTTTTTCACGTCGCCACTCGGAGCCGGAACGGGTTCGGACGAAGCGGTTTTGGGAACTTCGGCTGCCGTAGATTCCTGACTGCCGGGTTGGGACGATCCGCCACTCGATCCGTTGAGCGACGCTTTATAATCTTCACCAGCAGCGCCAATCACGGCCAAAACGCCATCGACGGGTACCGACGCTCCCTTTTCGACGCCGATGTAGAGCAACGTACCTTCCTCGTAGGCTTCGAGGTCCATCGTTGCCTTGTCGGTTTCGACCTCAGCCAGCACGTCGCCGGATTTTACGGTATCGCCCACTTTTTTGTGCCACTCCGCAATGACTCCTTCGGTCATGGTGTCGCTCATTTTGGGCATTTTTATCAATTCTGCCATATCCAGCTATGTGTGTATCGGGTTGTGCAAAAGACGGGTCCGGTGAGCCGCAAAGCTCCGGTGCTGACCGAAGAACCGGCTCAAAATTAGCGCAAAGCCAGTACGGTTGTACGGTTGCATATTGTTTTATACCACAACACACGATGCGGGCATTCGGTTAACGGCTACTCAACCCACAGCACCAACCCCTTCAGGTAGCCGCCTTCGGGGTGAAACAAGCTCACGGGATGGTCGGCGGGCTGACTCAGGTGGTGCAGCACCCGTACCTGCCGCCCGGCTTCGATGGCGGCTGCCACGATGGTGTTATAAAACAGTTCACGGTCCACAACCTGCGAGCACGAAAACGTGAACAGAATACCGCCGGTCGCGACCCGGCGCAGACCCTCGGCGTTGAGCCGTTTGTAGCCCTGCACGGCCCGGTGCCGCGCCGACAAACTCTTGGCATACGCGGGCGGGTCGAGCACCACCACGTCATATTGATGGTCGTGCTTTTTGAGGAAGGCCATCACGTCATCGGCATACGCTTCGTGTTGCCCGGACGCTTGACCGTCGCCCACGTTAGCCGCCACGTTCTGATTGGTCAGGTCGACGGCTTTCTGAGACGCATCGACTGAGTGAACCAACTTAGCTCCCGCCCCGAGTGCATAGACCGAAAATCCACCCGAATAGCAAAACGCGTTCAGCACCCGTTTACCGGCACTGTACTTTGCCAGCAGGTCGCGGTTGTCGCGTTGATCGAGGAAAAACCCCGTCTTCTGGCCCGTGATCCAATCGACCAGAAACGTGTGCCCGTTCTCCTGCACGGGGTGCGGCACCGGCGTCCGGCCGAACAGGTAGCCATTCTTTACAGCATTGCCGTATTCGTTGGGTAGCGTCTCGCTGCTTTTGTCGTAGACGGCGGTGAGTTCATCGCCAAACACATTTTTGAGGGCTTCCGTAATCAGTTCGCGTTCGCGGTGCATCCCGATGGAGTGGGCTTGCAACACCGCTACGCCATTATACATGTCAATGATCAGGCCCGTGCAGCCGTCGCCCTCGCCGTGAACAAGCCGGTAGCAGTTGGTTGTGGCCGTGATGATGGCCTGCCGGATGGTGCGGATGCGGTTGAGTTTGTCGGTCCAGTACGGCACGTTGGGCGTAACGGGTCCACCCGCATTGGCGTTGAACGAAAAGAGCCGCACGGCAATGCTGCCATCGTGGTAATGGCCCGTGGCGAGGTAGTTGCTCTTGTTATCGAACACCTCCACCACGTCGCCGTCGTTCAGATCACCTTCGTAGCGGCTGATGGCCCGCGAAAAAACCCAGGGGTGAAACCGCCGGACGGCTTCGTCACGTCCGGCCTGTAGATATAATTTGGTAAACATTATCCGTATCGGGGAAAGAAGGCAAAGATACGGTTTATGACCGGAACCGTTTTGGAGCGGGATGTGTGGCGTATGATGCCCTCAAACCCGTTGCTGAATTTATGGGTGGGTTCAGTGTTAACAAACCCAAAACGAAAAAAGCCAGTCCGTTTCCAGGCTGGCTCTTCATTCTAATTTATCTTAAGCACTGCCATAAACGCTTCTTGGGGGATTTCGACGTTGCCGACTTGCCGCATCCGTTTCTTGCCCTTTTTCTGCTTTTCCAGCAGTTTGCGCTTCCGGGAAATATCACCGCCGTAGCATTTGGCCAACACGTCCTTTCGCAAGGCTTTCACCGTTTCGCGGGCGATGATTTTCTGACCGATGGCGGCCTGAATCGCAATTTCGAACTGCTGACGCGGCAGTAACTCGCGCAGCTTCTCGCACAGTTTCCGGCCCCACTCATACGCCTTGTCGCGGTGGACGATGGCCGACAGCGCATCGACAATTTCGCCGTTGAGCATCACGTCGAGCTTCACCATCGTCGATTCGCGGTTGCCCATGAACTCGTAGTCGAGGGAGGCATAGCCGCGCGAAATCGTTTTGAGTTTGTCGAAGAAATCGAACACAACCTCGGCCAATGGCATCTCAAATTGCAGTTCTACGCGGTCCTGTGTTAGGTAGACCTGATTTTTAAGCAGGCTCCGCTTGTCCATGCACAGGCTGATGATGGCCCCCACGTA
>JAYTAC010000535.1:0-8120 GCA_043737755.1 Spirosoma sp. | reverse complement strand
CCGCCCAGATGTTGGAATCCGCAATGACCGCATCGGGGTTGACGGTGTTGACCCGGATGTGATCGCCCCCGAGTTCGGCCGCGTTCAGGCGACTCAGGTGCAGTTGGGCCGCTTTAGCCGAACCGTATCCCGCGTTGTTGGGTCCGGCCACCAAGGCGTTTTTCGAGACGATGTTGACAATGTCGCCCCCCAGTCCCTGCCGACGCATGACCGACACAGCCGCTTTGGTGACCATAAACTGACCTTTCACCAAAATGTCATAAAGCTGATCCCATTCCTCGATGGAATGCTCGGCAATGGGGCGGGAGATGCTGATGCCGGCGTTGTTGACGACGATATCAACTCCGCCAAACGCTGAACAGGCCGCTTCGTAAGCCGCGTCGATGCTGGCCGGATCGGTCACGTTCAGGGGCGTTGTCGCTACCGGGTCCTTACCAAATAAACCGATGAGCTCGTCTTTGGCCCCGTCGAGCCGCTCGGGATTGATGTCGTTGAGCATGACGCAGGCCCCTTCCTGCGCAAACTTTTTGGCGATGGCCTTACCGATGCCGCCCGCGCTGCCCGTGATGAGCGCCACCTTCCCCGACAGCGGTTTGGGTTTGGGCATCCGCTGAAGTTTGGCTTCTTCGAGCAGCCAGTATTCGATGTTGAATGCTTCCTGACGCGGCAACGACGTGTACTCTGAAATGGCTTCGGCCCCCTTCATCACGTTGATGGCGTTGATATAAAACTCGGCCGCCACCCGCGCCGTTTGCTTATCCTTCGCGAAGGTGAACATGCCTATAGCGGGCCAGAGAATTACCACCGGATTGGGGTCGCGCATGGCGGGCGAGTTACTGTGCTTACACGTTTCGTAGTAGTCCCGATACATAGCCCGGTATTTCTCAAACTCCGGCACGATCAACGACAAAATCTGCTCCTCAGACTTTAATACGTGAATATCAGAAGGCAGATACAGGACCAGTGGACTGATCTTTGTCCGCAAAAAATGGTCAGGGCAACTCGTACCCATTGCCGCTAAACGACCCACGTCAAAGGAACCGACGAATTCCAGTACCCGCTCGTCATCGGTGAAATGGCCGATCATGCGTTGTTCAACAGAGCACAGCCCGCGCAGGATGGGCATAATCTGAGCCGCCTGAATCTGCCGGGCTTCAGGCGGGTCTGCCGAGCGTACTGCCCCACCAAACACCGGACCCTTTTTGCCGTAGTTCTCTTCCAGGTACTCCGCGCACCGCTCCACCACTTCCAGCGTGTTTACGTAGCTTTCGTAGGCGGTGTTGCCCCAAGTGAACAGGCCGTGCGAACCAAGCATGATGCCGCGTAGCTGAATACCGTTGGCCGCGTTTTCGTCTAAGCATTGCTTTAGTTGCAATCCCAGATCGAAGCCCGGCCGCTGCCAGCCTACCCAGCCCACCTGCCCGTCGAAAAGCTCCTGCGTGATGCGCTGCCCGTCTTTGGCGGCTGCAATGGCAATGGCCGCATCGGGGTGGAGGTGGTCGATGTGCTTGAACGGCAAAAAACCGTGCAGGGCCGTGTCGATGGACGGGGCTTTAGACGCCAGATCGAAAATGCAGTGGTTAAACAACTCGACCATCTCGTCTTCCTGCTCAATACCCCGGTAAACGCCCTGCAAACTCCGCATCCGGTCCACATACAATGCCGCCAGCCCGGAGCGGGTGAGCGTACCGATGTCGCCCCCGGAGCCTTTCACCCACATTACCTCGGTCGGCTGGCCCGTCAGCGGATCGGGGGCCATGGCCTTGCAGGAGGTGTTACCGCCCCCGTAGTTGGTCAGCCGGAGGTCGGAACCGAGCAGGTTGGAGCGGTAAATGAGCAGGGCCACCTCCCGGTCGGGCAGGGGCAGTTGGTCGAACCCGGCGGCTTTGACGTCGTCCCAGCCGTAGCTGACGTGGCGAAAGGTATTGGTTTGGGAAAGCATATAGCAATGATTGACGGAAATGGAGCAGCTATTCAGATTGCAAATCTACGCGCTAAAAATGCCCGCGTTTCATACACTTACCTACTGGCTGATGGATTGATGGAAGACGACTTACAACTCGATTCGGAACAGGTGCATCGGCAGCACATACGGGTCCAGCTCAACGTAGTTTTGTTCGCCCTGCCACGTGTAATACGCGCCTGTCAGCAGGTCGTGCACGGTGTAGGGCTGGTCAGGGCTGATTCCTATTTGCCAAATGGGAACCTGTACCACAGCCGCCCGACGCTGGTAGGCATCGGTGTTGACCACGATGAGCAGCCGATTGTTGCCGGATATTTTCAGGTACGCCATAATCGCGTCGTCGCTGACGGTGCAGAACGTGATGTTGTTGGTGGTTTGCAGGGCTGCGTTCTCCTTTCGGATTCGATTGACCAACGAAATCAGGTACGTTAGTTTGTTGGTTTTCTCCCAGTCCCAGTACCGAATCTCGTACTTCTCGGAGTTCAGAAACTCTTCCTTGCCCGGAAACGGTACGTGCTCCATCAACTCGAACGACGGGCCGTAAATCCCATAATTACTCGACAGCGTGGCAGCCAGAAAAAACCGAATTAAAAACTGCGGCTCGTGGCCCGTTTGCAGGCTCGGCGGGTTGATATCGTGGGTGGTGGGCCAGAAACTCGGCCGGAAATAGTGGCGCATATCGCTCCGGGTAAGCTCCGTAATATAGTCCTGCAACTCAGCCTTGCCGTTGCGCCAGGTGAAATACGTGTACGACTGCGCAAACCCGGTTTTGGCCAATTGCTGCATCACGTTGGGCTTGGTGAAAGCTTCGGCCAGAAACAGCATGTCAGGAAAGTCGCGCTTCACTTCGGCAATGACCCACGCCCAGAACCCGAACGGCTTGGTATGCGGATTGTCGACGCGCACGATTCGGACGCCCCACCCCGCCCACACCAACAGCACCCGCTTCAGTTCGAGCCACAGGTTTTGCCAGTCGTCGGTTTCAAAGTAAACGGGGTAAATGTCCTGGTATTTTTTGGGCGGATTTTCGGCGTACTGAATCGTGCCGTCGGGTCGTTTTTTGAACCAGTCGGGATGTTCCGTAGCCCACGGATGGTCGGGTGAGCATTGGATGGCGAGGTCCATCGCTACTTCCATGCCGTAGTTGGCGGCAATGGCAATCAGGTGTTTGAAATCGTCGACGGTGCCCAGTTCCGCATGAATCGCGTCGTGACCGCCCTCGGCTGAGCCGATGCCGTAGGGAACGCCCGGCTCACCCGGCTGGCAGAGTATGGAGTTGTTTTTGCCTTTCCGATGCGCCGTACCGATGGGGTGAATCGGCGGCAGATACAGCACGTCGAAGCCCATCCCGGCAATGCGCGGTAGCAGTGCTTCCACGTCGCGGAACGTACCGTGAGTTCCTTCCTCCCGCGCGGCCGAACGCGGAAACAGGCAGTACCATGTGCTGAACCCGGCCGCAGCCCGGTCCACCTCCACGGCCAACTCCGGCGACCGCGTTACGTGCCGACGTTCGGGGTAGCGGTTGGCGTAGAATGTGAACTGGTCGCTTTCGGCCACCGACACCGCTTCGTCATACCGGTCAGCGTCCCGGAACAGTGTGGCCATCGCCCGCAGGGCCGTCACGTCGGGGCTTTCGGTTACTGGTCGGGCTTTCTTCGATTTCTTTGCTGTTTCTTTCCCGGTGCTTCCACCCGCCCGCGCCAGCATACCGTCCACGTACTGCGCTCCGGCTAATAGTTCGCTGCTTATGCGCTGACCATCGGCCACTTTGAGGTGAATTTCGTGCTGCCACGACGCCGGATGGTCGACCCACGCGTCAATGGTATACATGTACCGACCCTGCCGGTCTGCCCCAAACGATGCGCCCCAGCGGTCGTTGCCGAGCGGTGCCAGGCTGGTTTCGGTCCAGCTTTCGTCGTCGGTATGTTTGCAGAGAAGCCGGGCGGCAATGGCATCGTGACCATCCAAAAAAATAGTCGCTTCCACGGCTACCACCTCGCCGGGTACGGCTTTAATGGGAAACTGACCACCGTCGAGTTGGGGGGAAACGGCGGAGATGACCACGCGGGAGCGGCCATCCATACTTGTCGGCCAATCAGCCGGTGTGGCCCCGGCGGGGGCGGTTATCGGGGGTGTTTTCATTCAGACTGTGCGTAGCTTGATTGTCGGGAGCGGGGCGTTTCGGGTACTGAAACAATGTTACGAAGAAAACACGCACGAGTCGTTTTCTGACCGCACTTCGCAAACACCACCGGGGCAAAATACGGGTATATACGTAGTCGGTAACGCAGAAAAACGTGTATTGACAATCAGGTAGTTAGTCTCTAAAACGACACTGAACTATGGATCAACTTTGTCGCTCTTCCGGGTTACTCTGCCAACCCTGTTTCGGCAGCGCGTTCAGGTCCGTGGAACGATTTGTCACGGGCACCTTACTTTTTTTAATCAAATGACAGTTACCTCACGCACCCCAACCGATCCCGGAGTCGAACCGGCCAATGTCGACGGCTTGTCTGAATTCGGATTGGAGCAGCTATTCGGTCCCACCGAACCGGCTCCCGAACTGCCCACCGGCTTCGACCCGGACACGATTCACGACACCATTCGTGATCTGGTGCCCGAGTTACCCGTTGCGCCTTTCCCACTGGTCAAAAATCGCGTCAGTGGAAACTACCGCAGTGCCACGTCGGCCGGTTATGAACTGGAACTGCGCGTCGACGTCGACGGTGCAGGGCCAACCCAGCGGCTCAGTGGCGATTATTACTCGGTGTCGGGGGCGACCAAAACGCATTATGGCTCGTTCATCGTCAACGTCGTGAGCGTAACGGTCACCCCGGCGCAGGTTGTCATCACCGGCACGGCCGACTGTAGCTGGGCAACCGACTACCGGCGCATTCAGCTTGTGATTGCCCGCACGACCATTTTGCAGCCCCCCGCTCCGGCCATGCTCCGGTGGTTTTCGGTGGTCAACAACGCCCCCGGTGCCAGCTACCAGTGCAACTACCAGTCGCGGTATTTCAGAACCGTTGTGCTCGAACAGGATTCAATGGTGGGCGTAACACCATTCGCTGCCTACAACACGGGTGCGCTGCCCTCGGGCGGGGCTGCACGACCGCTGAGCGTGGTCCAGTCGTTTCGCGAAGCGGGTATCGACATGCAGGTGAGTGGTGCGGCCAACGTCATTCCCAACGCCGGAGCCGGGGCCAACGGCACCTGGAGCGATGCCGAACTGCACAGTGCCATGCAAACCAATTTCTCGCTGTGGCAGGACATTCCGCAGTGGAAAGTGTGGCTGTTTCACGCCTATCAGCACGACCTCGGTCCGGGTCTGTACGGTATCATGTTCGATCAGCAGGGCAGACAGCGGCAGGGCTGCGCCACCTTTTACCGGGGCGTTGGCGGGGCCACCAGCGATCAGCAGCGGCTGCAACTCTACACCAACGTTCACGAATTAGGTCACTGCTTCAACCTGCTCCACTCGTGGCAGAAAAGCTTCGCCACGCCCTCCCAGCCCAACCGCCCGTCGTCGCGGTCGTGGATGAACTACCCGTGGTATTTCCCCGGTGGCCCGGCCGCGTTCTGGAACTCGTTCGACTTCCGCTTCGACGAACCCGAATTGGTACACCTGCGCCACGCTTTCCGCACGAAGGTTATTATGGGCGGCAATCCGTTCACCTCGGGGTCGGGTCTGCACGATCACGATTCGAGCTTGTTTGCCGACACTCTCGAAGACAACACCGGCCTGCAGCTTGAACTGGAAACGCGCCCCAGCTTCGCACTTGGTGAGCCGGTGGTTGTCGAAGTGAGACTGCGCACGACCAGCACCCTCGGCAAACACGCCAACACGCGGCTGCATCCCAAGTTCGGCTACGTGCACATCGGCATTCAGAAACCCGGCGGAGAGATCGTTACCTACGAACCAATGGCCGAATACCTGATGGAACCCGACATGAAGCTGCTGAACACCGATAGTCCGTCGGCCTACGACAGTGCCTACATCGGTTACGGCAAGGGAGGCCTGTATTTCGACCAGCCGGGCACCTATCAGTTGCGGGCTTCGTATGCCCACATCGACGGGTCGCGGATTGTGTCACAGCTAATCAAAATACGGGTCCGGTCGCCACTGTCGCCCGACGACGATGCCGTTGCCGATCTGATGATGGGCGACGATCAGGGCCAGCTTCTGTACCTGCTGGGTTCCGACTCCGCCAGCCTGAACTCGGGAAACCGGGCGTTTGAGCAGCTCATCGACCAGTTCCCGAGCCATCCGCTGACGATGTATGCTAAATTGGCGAAGGGCGTAAACTGCCAGCGCGACTTCAAATCGATCACGGTCGACAAAGAGCTGACGGTGCGGGAGCCGGTTCCGGCCGAGAGCGAGGCCCTGCTTACCGACGTTGTCGATCAGTCGAAAGCAGGAGCCGGTCTGGACAATATCTCGCTGAACATGGCCATGCGCAAATTGGCAACCGCCAAATCGCAGCAGGGCGACAGCGAGGGAGCCAAAGCGACGCTGAACGACATGGCTGCCTTTCTGGGTGCCAAAACCAGTCGGCCGCACGTGCGCAAGCAAATCAAGGAACAGGCGAAAAGTGCGCTGAAAGCACTGTAGCCGGTCTTATATGCTGAACCCGGCCCGCCGTATTTGGCAGGCCGGGTTTATTGTGCCCCGTCGTTTTTGGCCCAGTCGACGGCTATGCTGCCGATGGTATTGCCGCTTTTGGTCCCGGCTTCGTTGTCGAACCGGTAGTGCGTACCCCCCGACAGGCCCGACGTGGCCGCTTCGTCGGCCTGAGCGGTCAGGCGGGGGGCTTCGTCGGGAAACAGATGGCTCAGTACCGTAGCCGCTGCCGCCGAAAACGTGGCCCGATCAGACATGTAACTCGGGGAATTCGGGATGCTGGCTGCGGTTTTAATGGCCGCGTCCACCTGCGACGGGCGTGGCACGAAGTAGGTATATTTTGTGCGCCAGCAGACCGTTCCGCCATCCTGCATGGCCCGGTTCATGAGCGCATAAGTCCGGGCGGTTCGCAGTTCGTTCTGGCCGTTCTGCCGGATGAGACCCTCGGCAATCAGGTTCCAGTGACCGGGGGGCGTGTACGTTCCGATACCGTCGGCCCAGAAATCGGCGATGCGCCACTGCTCGCGGGTGCGGGAATCGGCAATGGTGCGTACTTCGGCTATTGCCTTCTGAAACTCGGGTGAAGTCGTGAGCGGGGGCGGGGCGGGGGCGGATCGGGAAATAGCGTCCGAATCGAACCACGTCCTCACGTTGCCACCCAGCGGCAGCGTCGGTGTCTGCGCCGGAATGGTCAGGCTGGTCCATTTCACGTCGTAGGGTGCGTTGGCAGCGGTACGTTGCCAGGTGCTGTTCGGGTCGCGGGCCGCGTCGAAACGGTCAGTTCGGGCGCGGGAAATGATGGCAGCGGCTACAGTGGCCGCAAGTTGCTCACCCGCTTTGACGTCGCTCAGCACGTTGGCTCCGGCCCAGATACGGCTCTGCTTATGTTCGGCGGCTTTGGCTCTGATAAAGTCGGCTTCGTTCGGGAAGAAAAACGCCAGCATCCGGGCTGAAACCTCTGCCACGGCCGCATCCTCCGACGGATACGACGGCACGTCGAGTACCGGCACCAATCCGTTGACGCCCTGCCGCGTCAGCGAGGGCCGGTTGTATTGGTATTTGGCCCGCCACGCCACCACGAGTGCATCATATTGCGCCACGCTCAGCAGCGCATACAGCCGGGCTGCGTGGAGTGGACTGGTAGCCGGGCTGGTCGCGTCGAAAGGCGCAAACTGACCGGTAGCCGTGTTGTATGCCGGGTCCACATTGTATTTGGCGACTAACTGCCGGGCAATCTGATTCCAGCGATGTACGCCCCCGGTAGCCCAGTAGTTGACGGCCGTGTTTTGCTCAGGATTGGTGCCCAGCAGCCCGTTTTTTACGTCGGTCAGTTCTTTCTGGTACGTATCCGACGCGACGGCCGCTGGCTGCGGCACGGTGACGTCGGCTCCCGACGTGAGGGTGATGATGCGCCAGTTACCGCCGTTGGCATCGGTCGTGGCGGGTTCGCTGAGGGGCTGAATGCCTTCGCTGATGACCGGCTCTTTGCAGCCCGCCAACCCTAAAAGTGCGCAGACAACGGCGGTACATAAAACG
>JAYTAC010000534.1:0-18784 GCA_043737755.1 Spirosoma sp. | reverse complement strand
GGCCATGGTTCTGTGCGGACAGGAAGACCTCTGGATGTGGGGATTGTGTTTGCTGTCGCTCGCCCTGGCGCCCGGTCGCCGGTTCAGTTTGCGGTTGGGTATGTTGTGGGGGGTAGGAATGCTGACCATCAAATTCATGCTGATCGTGTTCCTGATTCCGGTATTTTTCATTGTCCCCAACCGGTTCCAGTACGTGGCTGGCCTGCTGCTGGTGGGCTTGCCGAGTATGGCGATTCTGTACGCATTGGTCGGCATGGATTTCCTGATGCCGATTCAGCATTCGTCGCTGCCCATGACGCCCAACCTCGTCAGCGTACTACGGCCCGTGCTGGGTGCCTGGTTCGAGCAGATTTCCCTGACGTGCCTGAACTGGGCGGGTTTGCTGGTAACCATCGGCGGAGTCTCGTTCGTGGGCCACCGGTTTCGGTCGGTGGGTTGTGCGCGGCTGCTGCCCCTGCTATACGTGTTTACGTTCTCGCTGTTCATGGTGTGTCTGCCGGGTTTTTACCTGTTCACTCATGCCCTGCCGCTCGTATTTGTGGTGTTGTCGGAGGGTCTGGGGAAGCGGGCCTGGCCTGCTTTCGCGGTGCTGAACGTGCTGATTGTCGTGCAGCCTATTTTATCGGTTATTTATAATAAGCAGGACCTCTACAACGAATGGTCGCTCGTCAACGGTCCCGTCGAATGGGCCGATTACCTGATGCAATGCGTTGAAGTCGGTCTTTTACTGCACCTGCTGCGGGCGGTAGCCAAACAGGATCAACCCACCGAAGCACCCTCGCCGATACTGGTGGCCTGAACTACGTTTGCCTGACGATCACCCACTGCCTGCATGTTATTCAATTCGCTCCAGTTTCTACTTTTTTTCATCGTCGTTACGCTTACCTACTTTGGGCTGAAGTGGCAGGGGCGGTGGATTCTGCTGTTAGTGGCGAGTTGCTACTTCTACATGGTCCTTAAGCCGGAATACATCCTGATTCTGTTCCTGACCATTGTCATTGATTACATCGCGGGCATCTGGATTGCGAAAACAACGGGTCCGGCCCGGCGGTGGCTGCTGATTCTGTCCTTGATTTCCAACCTTGGCATCCTGGCGTTTTTCAAGTACCTCGGCTTTTTCACCGAAAATATATCGTGGGTGTTCACGCAGCTTCACATGCCGGAGGTGGCCAATCAGGTGTTCAGCTTGGGCAACCGGGTTTTCGTCAGGGTGCTGCATTTGTTTGGAGAAAGCGGTATCTCGTCGTTCAAAGACAACAAAAGCATCCTGCCCGTCGGACTGTCGTTCCACACGTTTCAGGCCATGAGCTACACCATCGAGGTGTACCGGGGCAACCAGAAAGCTGAACGGCATTTTGGCATCTACGCACTCTACGTCATGTTCTACCCGCAGTTGGTGGCCGGACCCATCGAGCGGCCCCAAAACGTGCTCTATCAGTTCCACAAAACGTTCGCTTACGACGCCGAAAACGTGAAAGCCGGGCTGATGCAGATGGCCTTCGGGCTGTTCAAAAAGCTCGTCATCGCCGACCGATTAGCCCTGCTCGTCGATCACGCTTACGCCGACCCCAGCCAGCACAATGGCCTGACGCTGTTGGCAGCCACGTTTTTCTACACCATCCAGATTTACTGCGACTTTTCGGGCTACTCCGACATTGCCATCGGGGCCGCGCGGGTGATGGGTTTCTCGCTGATGGAAAACTTCCGAACGCCCTACATCGCGCAGTCGGTGTCGGGGTTCTGGCGACGCTGGCACATTTCGCTCTCGACCTGGTTCCGCGATTACCTCTATATTCCCCTCGGCGGCAACCGCAAAGGCGAAGTCCGGCAGTACGTTAACATGATGATCGTGTTTCTGGCGAGCGGTCTCTGGCACGGACCCAACTGGACCTACGTAATCTGGGGCGGACTGAACGGCTTCTATCAGATATTAGCCGTCCTGCGCGATAAACTCCTGGCCCGGACTGGATGGTCGCGGCTCGGTCTGATGGCACCGCCGACCCCGCTACCCCGGTCTGTGTCCTCACAGACCGGACCGGCTGGCGCGAAAGTAGGCCGTAGGGACACGGTCCACGAAACCAACTCACCGCTGCGGGTGGCGGGCAACGTGCTCTTTACGTTCGTACTGATTATGCTGACGTGGGTGTTTTTCCGCGCCCGCACCGTCGATGATGCCTTTCTAATTCTGGGCCGCATTGCCACGCTGTCGCCGTTGGAGCGCATCGACAGCCCCCTGAATACGGTCGAGATGGGATTCAGCCTGTTTCTGATCGCGTTTCTGTTCGTGAAAGAGTATTTTTATCTAAGCATCCCCACGACCAACACCGCCCGCTCCGCCGTGCTGTTTCTGCTCATCACGTTCCTGACGTATTTGTTCGGCGCTTTCTCGTCCAACCAGTTCATCTACTTCCAGTTCTGATTGGGTATATTTGGGTAGATCAACCAACGAAGTCATGCAAACGATGTCAGCCCTCACTTTGGCGTTTGAAGCCGACGAACCCGCGTTGCTTTCGTTCCGGGTACAGCAAATCAGGACGCGGGATGATTTTTATGCCTTCTGCCAAGATAATCCCACCTACAAATTTGAGCGCGAACCCGATGGTCGCATCGTCGTCATGCCCAACACAGGAGGAAAAACCGGATTAAGAAATTCAAAGCTGAACCTGCGGGTTGGCGTCTGGAATGAAGATGCTGGTCTTGGCGAAGTATTCGACTCATCAACTGCTTTTGACCTGCCGGATGGCAGTACCCGTTCACCGGACGTAGCTTGGATCAGCCATGAGCACTGGGGCGCTCTGACCGAACGTGAACAAGAAAAATTTCCGCCTATCTGTCCCGATTTTGTCATTGAGTTACTCTCCCCCAGCGACTCACTCAATGCCACGAAAGCTAAAATGACTGATGTCTGGATGGCTAATGGCTGCCGTTTAGCCTGGCTGATCGACCCCAAAACCGAAACGACCCACATCTTTCGCGCCAATGGCGAGATTCAAATCATTCAGGGCTTCGACAAACCGCTGTTGGGCGAGGACGTACTGGTTGGGTTTGCGTTGCGTTTAAGCTAATCACTTGAGAACTATAGTCGTGGTCGGACCGTATTGTTCAATTCAGTTTTCAGACTGTCATCGAATCGACTGGTTTGGTCGGTTAAACAATTCGTCAAAAAGGCCGTTGTCAGTTTACTAATCACGTCGTATGTCCGCGTGGTGGCACATCCGCCCGATTGTCGGACCAGCATCGGCAAATGGCTGAAGTCTTCGTGAGCGGCCGAATCAACGTTAAAAATTCGACCGGGTTTGCTCAATTTTTCCGAAAAGTTATAGACTTGTTCCGGTGGTGTTGTGTTGCCCCTGCCACTCTCCAATCGCAGATAAGGGGTCGAGATAGAGCGGTTTAGTAAGGCGTTTTTTGTCTCGTCAAAGTCGGTGTCTTCGTGCTTATCAGTGCCATAGTGGTGAAACTCCGAGCCATCGAGCGATACCAGCGCGTCGATGTCGGTTCGGTTAGCGGCCAACACTGCCCCCGCCAATCCGCCCCAACTGTAGCCCACCACGCCGATTCGGGTCGAATCAATATCCGGGCGTTTCTTAAGCAGAGTCAGCGCAAAAGCCGCATCCCGAACTTGTTCCATGAGGTCTTTTCGTTTCATGGTCATATCGCCCGGCCAGCTACCAATGGAACTGATCGACGCGACGATATAGCCCTCGGTGGCCAAACGCTCCAGCAGAGCGGTGTTCTCGTATGACATACCGTTATAGCTGGCTAAGTATAGGATCAGCGGAAAACGCCCCGGTGTGGCAGCCGCATTCCTGCGCGTATTGGTTCTGAATCGCAGTAATGTCTCTGGGTTTGAACACTTGAACCCCTCGCAGAAGGAGGCTGCGTACTTGTTGGTGATACCCGCCCAAGCTGTGGACGCGGTGTAATAGTTTGCCCGACTTTCAAGTAGTCCAAACACGTCGCCGAAGGTCAATATCGAATCGTTGTCGTTTGCCAGGGCCGGATACCAGAGGTCAATGTCGAGGGGCCGGAAATGCAGGTAGTCGTTGGTGGGGCTATTGGGTTTGTAAACCCGGCTTGAGTCAACGGCATGAATGACCCGAAAGCCCGGTACGCTGGTAATGACTGAGTTTTCTGGTTCGCGGCAGGCTGCAAACATGAACGGAGTAAAGGCATAAATAAGCACGTATTTCATCTGGCAGACAAAGGAGTAGTTATAATGTTGGCAGCAAATTAGGAACTACTCCACGTGCAAATACGGCATTAAGGTTATTTAACAAGTGTAAACCCCAACGCCACGCCGTTCATGCAATAGCGCAATCCGTTCGGGTCCGGCCCGTCGTTGAAGACATGGCCGAGGTGTGCGTCGCAGATGGCGCAGCGGACTTCGGTGCGGTTACCGTCGGGTTCGACGTAGACGGCGTTCGGGACGATGGGGGTGTAGAAACTGGGCCAGCCCGTGCCCGATTCAAACTTGGTTTGGGAGGAAAAGAGCGGGTTATGGCAACCGGCGCAGGCATACGTGCCCGGCCGGTGTTCGCCATTGAGCGGGCTGCTGCCGGGCCACTCAGTGCCGCTGCCCCGCATAACGTTGTACTGCGACCGGGTCAGTACGTCGTGCCAGTCGGCATCCGTTTTGTCGACGTGCCGGTTACCGGGTGAGGTCGTACCGGCACGTCGGCGGTGGAGTGGGCGTGGAGTGCCGAAGTAGGTGTGATACAACCAGATACTACCGGCCAGCACCAGTGCAGCGAGTAAGAAAACGAGCGATTGCTTCATGAAAATTGTCTGACTACGTATGCCATAACTTAGAGTTATGGCATACGTGGCAAAGTCACCGCCCGATGGCTACCTTCCGCAGGATCGACTCAATCACCTGTAGGGTCGTGACGCCGTCGGCCTCGGCTTCGTAGTTGAGCATGATGCGGTGGTTGAACACGTCGGGGGCTACTTCTTTGATGTCTTCGGGCAGAACGTAGTCGCGCCGGTCGAAGTAGGCGAGGGCTTTGGCGGCTAAATTCAGGTTTATGCTGGCGCGGGGCGACACGCCGTACTGGATGTAGCGGGCTTCGTCGCGCAGGTTATAATCCAGCGGTTTACGCGTGGCAAAGACCAGTTCGATGATGTAGCGTTCGAGGGTTTCGGAAATGGTGGTGTTGTTGATCTCGTCGCGGATGGCGACTAAGTCTTCCTTGCCCAAAACCGGCTGCACCTCATAGTCGAAGTTCATGTTCGACATCCGGCGCATCACGGCTAATTCGTCGTCTTTGCTCAGGTAATCAACGAACACCTTCATCATAAACCGGTCGACCTGCGCTTCGGGTAATGGATACGTGCCTTCGTGCTCGACGGGGTTCTGGGTGGCCAGTACCAAGAACGGGCGATCCAGTATGAATGTCTCCTCGCCAATGGTGACCTGCTTTTCCTGCATGGCTTCGAGCAGGGCCGCCTGCACCTTGGCGGGTGAACGGTTGACCTCATCGGCCAAGATCAGGTTGGCGAAAATGGGACCCTGCTTTACCTCGAATTCGCTGGTTTTTTGGTTAAAGATCATCGTCCCGATCAGGTCGGCGGGCAACAGATCGGGCGTGAACTGGATGCGCTGGAAGTCGAGTTCCAATACTTTCGCCAGCGTGTTGATGGTCAGTGTTTTTGCGAGTCCCGGAACGCCTTCGAGCAGGATATGACCGCCCGTAAACAGCCCGATCAGCAGCCGGTTGAGCAGGCGGTCCTGCCCCACCACAACCTGGCTCATTTCGGCGAACACGTCCCGGATTTTGGTGTGATAGGTAAACGAGGTGGTGGCTTGCATAACTGTATCACGGACTTTAGTCCGTTTTATGGCGGAGAGGTACGGACTGAAGGCTTCGCGTCCCGGTCCGTGATACCTAAAACGTAGCCCGGATGCTGCGGTCCTTGCCGTGAATGTCTTTGTACACCTGAATAGAACCAAAGCCGCGCTCGGCAAACACCTGCCGCGTGGCCTGTCCGAACCGCTCGTTGATTTCAACGTAGCAAGCCCCGTCTTTCGTCAGGTGGCGGACGCAGAAATCGGCGACGGCTTTGTAAAATACCAGCGGGTCGTTGTCTTCCACAAACAGGGCCAGACCCGGTTCGTAGTCGAGCACGTTGCGGTCCATCCCGGCGGCTTCGGATCGCGTCACGTAGGGCGGATTGCTGACAACGCAGTTGAAACGGCGGCTGAAGTCCGCGGGTACGTTCAGAATGTCCTGGGTAGCGAAAGTGACGTCGGCGTTGAGGTGGTGAGCGTTGCGCCGGGCTAATGTCAGAGCCTCTTCCGACACGTCCCAGCCCGTAACGACCGACTGGGGCAGAAACCGGGCGAGCGTGATGGCGATACAGCCGCTGCCCGTGCCGATGTCGACAATGGGCACGTCGGCGGTGCGGTCGGCGAAATCGTGCATGATGAGCCGGACGAGGTCTTCGGTTTCGGGCCGGGGGATGAGCACGGCGGGCGACACCTCGAATTCCAATCCGCAGAAGATCGTGGTGCCGATGACGTGCTGGATGGGTTCCTGCCGGTTCAGGCGTTCCAGAATCTTGAACCAGTCGGGTTCGGTGCGGTTGGGCGGCAGGGGTTTATCGGTCAGCACGTCCGTTTTGCGCATCCCGAAATAGTGGTCGAGCATCATAAAGGCCATTTCCCGCGCTTCTTCGGGCGGATAGGCCGTAATGTTTTTGCTCAGGCGTTCGTATAGCGGTTTGGCGGTTGCCATTGGGTCGGGGTCGTGTAAGTTTGTGTAAAACTAAAGATTTGGAAACTTTATTCATGCGTCGCGCCCTCGAATCGGCCACTCTCGGCCGGGGTCACGTCAGCCCCAACCCGATGGTGGGGTGCGTGATTGTACACGATGCGACGCAGCGCATTCTGGGCGAGGGCTGGCACCAACGCTACGGCGAGGCCCACGCCGAACGAAACGCCATTACCTCCGTCCGGCCCGAAGACGCGCATCTACTGACCGACAGCACGGCCTACGTCACACTCGAACCGTGTTCGCACTACGGTAAGCAGCCGCCCTGCGCCGATCTGCTCATCGAAAAACGCATCGGTCGCGTTGTTTGCTGTAATGACGACCCGTTTCCGTTGGTGGCGGGTAGTGGCTTCGCTAAACTCGGGGCGGCTGGTATTCCGGTTGAGGTTGGGCTGCTGGCCGACGAAGGACGACAACTGAACGCCCGGTTTTTCATGTCGGTCGAGCAGAAACGGCCGTACATCATCCTGAAATGGGCCGAAACCGCCGACGGCTACATCGGCGGACCGGATGGTAAACCTGTGCTCATCAGTGGCCCGCTAAGTCAGCGACTGGTGCATCGGTGGCGATCCGAAGAAGACGCGATTATGGTGGGCACGAACACCGCCCGCACCGACAATCCCCGTCTGAATGTGCGGCTCGTACCAATCCAGGCCGGACCAATCCAGGCCGGACCAGGGCGGAACCCCACGCGCATCGTCATCGACAAACAACTTCGGTTGGACGCAGGCTTAAATCTGTTCGATGGTTCGCAGCCAACGCTGCGCTACAATTTCATCAGGACCGAAACCATCGGGCAAACGTCATATGTCCAGCTTAGCCCCGACAGACCATTTCTGCCGCAGTTACTGGCCGACCTGCACGAGCGACGCATTCAGTCGGTGCTGGTTGAGGGTGGCACGACGCTGTTGAACTCGTTCATGGACGCCGGTCTGTGGGACGAAATGCGCGTTTTTCGGAGCCGGACAGTGCTGGATGCGGGTGTAAGAGCACCAATAGTTCGCGGGCGGTTAATAAGCCGGGAACGGGTAGGGGATGACGAATTGACAATGTATCGGGCGTAATCAGGACTTCCAAACCTCCTTCACCATCAGCATTTTATCTAATCGAACCAGATTCGCTACGTAGCCCGGTTTGACTGCCCCCAACTGATCGCCCATCCCGATAACCTCCGCCGGAATCACTGTAGCCATGCGTAGTGCATCGATCAGCGACAGGCCCACGCGCTCCACGCACACCCGAACGCAGTCGATCAGTGTCAGGGCCGACCCCGCCAATTTGCCTTCGTTATTGACGTATCGTCCGAATCCACGGCCGGTACGCCGGAGCGGGTCGGGGCCGTTTGCATCCGGCTCGTAATGAACCACAAACTCGCCGAGTGTGAAATCAGGGCGGGGCGGAGGGTATCCGGGTGAACTGGCAAACAGTGCATCTGAAATCAGGAATAGTCTGCCCGGTCCGTCGCTACGGTTCAATAGATTATGCGCAATACGAATGGTGGCCGGGTCGCAGTGGTAGCCGTCGGCGATGATGCTGGCCCGCGCCGACGGATGGTCAAACACGGCCCCGACAACGCCTGGTTCGCGGCTCTCGAAACCCCGCATGGCATTGTACAGATGAGTCGCCAATGGGATCATACCGCTATTCAGGGCGTCGGTTGCCTGCCGGTACGTAGCGTTGCTGTGGCCCAGCGACAGCAGCGTGTTGGCATGTTTCAGTTTTCGGATGGTGTCGAATTGGCCGGGCGTCAGCATTTCCGGGGCCAGCGTCAGGATGCGGATCACGTCGGCGTTGGTGCCGAACAGGGTTTCCAGCTCACCGTCGGCGGGCGTTCGAACGTAGGCTGCGCTGTGGGCACCGCGCTTGACGGGGTTGAAATACGGCCCTTCGATGTGAATGCCCGGCACGCCAAACGGATTTTCAGCCCGCACCGTTTGCACAGCCGCCATTGCCCGCTGCATCACCTCGAGCGAGGTGGAATGGATGGTTGGCAGCAGCGTCGTGGTGCCGTTGCGGGCGTGGGTGTCGTAAATGTGCCGGACGGTTTCGGGCGTGGGCTGTTCGTTCAAAAACAACTGCGAACCGCCGTACAGTTGCAGGTCGATCAGGCCGGGAACGAGGTAATCCCCGCCAAAGTCAACGCTGTCGGCGTCGTTTGCCTCCATCACGCCGGTCGTTAGTTCCTGAATGCGGCCGTTGTCGATACGGACCGATGCGTTGGTGAGCCAGTCGTGGCCGGTGAAGACGGTGGCGTTGGTTAGGTGAATCATGCCCGAAATGTACCCGGAATTTCGTTTTTTTGCGCATTCATCTCTGATTAATCAACCCACCCGCCCGTTGAACGCCGTTCGTTTACTACCGCCCACCGGCCCCGTTCGGTCAACTATCCCGCTGGCTTCGTCCAAGAGCGAAAGCAACCGTGCGCTCATCATCGACGCGCTGACGGGCTTTGGCTGCGACCTGCAAAACCTGTCGACCGCCCGCGACACGCAAACGATGATTCGCTTGCTGAAATCAGATGAGCGCACTGCCGATGTACTGGACGCGGGCACGACGATGCGTTTCCTGACGGCCTACTTTTCGATTACCGGACAGCCCAAATTGATGACCGGCACCCCGCGCATGTGCGAACGGCCCATCGGTATTCTGGTCGATGCGTTACGTACGCTCGGTGCCGACATCACATACCTGGAAAATGACGGCTACCCGCCCCTGCAACTCAACGGGTTTACGAACTCCGGCCGAAACCGGCTTAGCATCCGGGGCGACATGAGCAGTCAGTATATTTCGGCCCTGCTGATGGTTGCGCCCCTGCTTCCCGACGGGTTAATTCTTCAACTGACGGGCGCAATCGGGTCGAGACCGTACATCGAGATGACCATTGAGCAGATGCGGTACTTTGGCGCCGATGTTCAGACCGACTGGAACGAAAAAAACATCACCGTACTACCGAAACCATACACGCCCAAACCATACCGGATCGAATCCGACTGGTCGGGGGCGAGTTACTGGTACAGCGTTGCGGCACTGGCTAATGATGAGGATATGGAGATCGAACTGCTGGGGTTGAAACCGAAATCATTGCAGGGCGACAGTGCCATTGTCGATATCATGCGGTCGATGGGCGTGGTCAGTACGTTCAACGATACGGGTGTCATCCTTACGAAAGGCCCGGCTGAGTCGTTATTGACGTGGGACTTCACCGATTGCCCCGATTTAGCGCAGACCGTGGCCGTTTGCGCGGCCGTAAACCGTATCGCGCTGACGATGACGGGTATCGAGAGCCTGAAAATCAAGGAAACCGACCGGGTGCGGGCACTGCAAACCGAACTACAGAAAATCGGTGCGGAACTGGTTGAAGTCGAGCCGAACCACCGCTACCAAGTCCGGCCACTGGCCCATTCTGTCGCGTCTGTTCCCCGCATCGAAACCTACGACGATCACCGGATGGCGATGGCGTTTGCACCCGTGGCGATGCAGCGCGAAATCGTCATTGAAGAACCGGGCGTGGTGGCCAAATCATACCCGTCGTTCTGGGACGATATGGCGCGGGTCGTAACGGTCGAACCCATTGGCGAGGGCACAAATCACCCGGCCTGATTGTTTGGCCAACGAAACCCCACTGGCAGGGTTTCGGCAACTACAAACCAAAACCCCATTATGACGCGTCGGGAACAGTTTCAGCAACAGGGTTTTCTTATTGTCCGCAGCGTTTTCACGCCGGAGGAAGTAGCTCAACTGCGCCGGTCGTCCTACGAGCACCGCGACCGGCAGCAGCAACTCGGCTTAGTGGCTCAGGTGAAGCAGGCCGCATCGGTGAAGGGCGATTTGCTGAGCAAAGACGGTCTCGGCTGGATTATTTACGACCCGCGCATCGTGGCCATTGCAACCGAAATTTTGGGCGACGCGCCGACCTATTTTGCCGACAGCACCTACCAGATCGGGACCGGAACGCGTGGGTTTCACCGCGACAATATTGACCGGTATGCGTTTGGGCAGGGTACTGACTGGGACGATGCTTACCGGATGATTCGCTTCGGGGTGTATTTGCAGGACCACGACTCCTACAGCGGTGGTATTCGGTTCAAGACGGGCAGTCACCGGACGGCTGTCGGCTCCGACGTGTTTGCCGACACCCGCGCGGGCGACGTGGTGCTCTGGGATTTGCGAACGCTCCACAGCGGTAACGCCCGCCGGATGAAAGTGCTCAACAACTTGCCGTTGCACGTCGGCCTGGAAAACCGCTTGCCCGACTTCCTGTTTCGGGAGCAGCAGGGCGAGCGCATCTCGCTGTTTTTCAGCTACGGATTGGCCAACCATCACCTCGACCGCTACGTGGAGCAGCACGTGGTGAAACGGATGCAGGAGAACGTGCGCCTGTCCGATTATTCGCCCGAAACGCTGGAACGGGCGAAGCAGAATAACCTGAATGTGCTGGATGTAAAGGGTATGCTGTGATGGGTTGACGGTTGATTATTGTTTAAATCGCGCTGGTTGGCCACTGCGTAATCCCAACGCAGCAATCTCAATACGTAAATTCCTGAAATATTCCCCCGCCTGCAACAACCGGCTGCCGTACCACGAAAACACCTCGCCATCGACCACCAGCACCCGCGCCGATGGGCAAACAGCCCGCAACTCAGCGATGTGTGTCGGAGCAAACGGGTACGGTTCGGACGACAGGAAAATTAGATCAGGATCAGCCATTTGCAACTCGTCGGGCGAGATTTCGGGGTATCGCGACTGCCCGGCGAAGGCGTTTTGAAACCCGGCCATTTGGAGCATACTGTGAATGAACGTGTCGTCGGCGGCAATCATGTACGGCTTGCGCCAGATCAGATACGCAACCCGTATCCCTGCGGTGGATTCGGTGAGAACAGACGGCAGGGTCCGGGTAATCTGCACAGTCATGTCCTCCGCCTGCTTTTCCTTTCCAACTAATTTTCCCACGTCCCGGATCATGGCCAATGCGTCGGATAGCGTAGTAACGTCGGTGACGTGAACAGGGTAACGGCGTTGCAGTTCTTCGATTTGCTCGCGGGTGTTTTCTTCTTGGTTGGCGAGGATGAGATCGGGCCGGAGCGCGTGAATGCGGTCTATATGCAGCGTTTTGGTGCCACCAACAAAGGGTTTGCCCCGCACGTTGTCAGCCGGATGGATGCAGAATTTGGTGATGCCGACGATTTCGTCGTTCAGGCCGAGGTCGAACAGTAGCTCGGTTTGTGAGGGTACCACGGACACGATACGTTGGGGGAAAGACATCAGGGTTGGTGTAACTGGTCGGTGTTGTTTGACTAAACGTAGTAAACCCGCCGTTCATGTGTGCTTTGGAAAAGAAACGGGAACACAATCATGAAAATGACCCTTCCACTCATTGCGTTGTTTAGTTTGGCTATCAGCGGTTGGTCAATGGCTCAGATGCTCACCGTTCCGTCGGCTGACGTGCAGATAAAAACGGCCGTCATGGCCGCCCCGTCCGATAAACAGGCGGGGGCCTCTGTGTACGGCTATTCTGACAAAAACGAGTTTACTCTGCTGCGCAAAGGCACTAACGAACTGATCTGTTTGGCTGACGATCCAGCCCAGAAAGGCCTGAACGTGTCGTGCTACCACCGCGATCTGGAACCGTTTATGAAGCGGGGCCGGGAGTTGAAACAGCAGGGTAAAACGGCCGGCGAGATCTCGGACATCCGCGACCGGGAAGCAACGGCTAAAAAGCTAAAAATGCCTGCCCAGCCATCGTCGTTATTCGTTTTCACAGCTAAAGATGAGAACTACACGCCCGCTACCGGCGAAGTGAAAGACGGCTACCTGCGCTCGGTGGTCTACATCGCCTATGCTACCGCCGAAAGCACCGGCCTGCCGCTCAAACCCGCTGCCCCCGGTATGCCGTGGATTATGGACCCCGGCACCCATCGCGCCCACATCATGATTAACCCGCCGGTATCGACGACGGCGGGGAAATGAGACGATAGACCTCTTACGCCCTTGAACCCGATGAGATCAATGTGTGGTTGCCGTTGCAGCATGATTCAAGCCAAAACCGCTAAATTCCTACCAGCGTCTCAACCGAAATTCCTAGATGTTGACTCAGTTCCCGAATCATTTTAAGCGTCAGATTACGTCTGCGGTTCAGAACCTTCGATGCCCGATTTTCTCCTCCGAAATAGGGTGCCACGTCGCGCTGAGACAAGTGTAATTGCTCCATACGCTCCTTGATGGCCTCCACCGGATCGGGTTTGGGAATGGAATAGTGCTTTTTTTCGTAATCGATGGCCAGCACTGTCAACGCTTCCAGAATGTCCATCGCTCGTTTGCGTTCGTCTGCGTTGTCCAGTAAATTAACGTCGATCAACTGGTCGATCAGTTGACTGGTTGCCCTGAATTCCTGCTCGTTCGTGATTGGCTTGATTTGAACAGCGTCGATGTCAATAGTTACAGTTTTCATAGGCGTTACAGGTTTTGGATGTTTGTAATCTCCCTTCCAACCATTACGTATGAGTTAGGGTCTTCGATGAAAAACACGGAATATATGAGAAAATTTACGTTAGCCATCGCGTTGGTAGTCGCCATCCTGTCGAGCGCAGAAACGTGTGATTCGCGGAAAGATGTCATTCCTGCCGGGTGCTTCTCTGACGCTCCATTAGAGAACATCTCATGGGCTAAAGCTCAACTACAAACGTTTCAACTACCCGAAGCGGACCTCTTCGGGTAGTTGTGTATGCCTACAGGAAGGAAAATTTCTTAGCCTTCGAGAACGCATTTGTCAGTTCTCCAATGAGCTACATTTTCGATTGTTCAGGAACAACTATCTCCAAACGGGGAATCAACTATAATGCTTTCATGGACGAGGTCAAGGAGGTTAAGTTGCTACTTGAAGGAAAACACTAAAAGAATTTAATGCTTCAAAAGTAAACGAGCAGCCAAATGAATTTCTGGCTACTCGTTTACTATAGTGCTACTTAGTGCGCGGTATCTTCATAGCGCAAACACTTCGTCTTTTACGAAATGGAGCCGGACTAATTGCGGCCACTGCGACGGGTTATCGTAATGGCAGTCAACCGCATCCCGAATCACAGTTTTTAGTTCAGTCATCGTTTCGCCCTGCGTAAAGATATTCTCGCCAACGGCTTGCGCTGTGTAACCACCTTCAGGGTCTTCTTCAACCAGAAAAATTAGTTCTCTCATGAAATTGGCAGGTTAGCGCAGTACAAAATGAACAAGGGCAACCGAATGATTCTCCGGTTGCCCGTTACCCTCACTTGATATACCGAAAATCCTCCCCGCCTTTCAGGGCCAGCAGCGTTTCGTACATGAGCTTGATTACGTTCTGCACGTCGTCCATATGCACGGTTTCGACGGTGGTGTGCATGTACTTCAGCGGCAGCGAAATCAGGGCCGACGCAATGCCTTCGGTGGCGTAGGCAAAGGCGTCGGTATCGGTGCCGGTGGAGCGGCTGACAGCCTGCCGCTGAAACGCAATACCCTGCTGCTCAGCCACGCCGATCATAAAATCGAGGACGTTATTCTGCACCGCCGGACCGTAGCACAGCACCGGCCCCGCCCCGCATTTGAGGTCGCCCTGCTCTTTTTTGTCGTACTTTGGCGACTGCGTGTCGTGCGTCACGTCGGTGCAGATGGCGAGGTTGGGTTTGAGCCGCCGGGCAATCATTTCGGCCCCGCGCAAACCAATTTCTTCCTGCACCGAGTTAACGACGTAGAGCGTAAACGGCAGCGTCACGTTGTTTTCTTTCAGTAGCCGGGTCACCTCGGCGATCATAAATCCGCCCATCCGGTTGTCCAACGCCCGCCCGACGTAGTACCGCCCATTGAGTTCCATCAGCCCGTCGGTGAAGGTTGCTACTGTGCCGACGTGAACGCCCATCTCCTCGACCTCCGCCTTCGTTGCCGCCCCCACGTCGATGGTCAGGTCGGTCACTTTGGGAGCTACATCTTTGGTCAGGTCGCGGACGTGAATGGCGGGCCAGCCGAATACGCCGTCGACGGGTCCTTTTTTGGTGTGCAAATGAACCCGCATCGACGGGGCGATCATGGCGTCGGAGCCGCCGTTGCGCCGGACGTAGAGGTAGCCGTTATCGTCGATGTAGTTGACGAACCACGAAATCTCGTCGGAGTGGGCTTCGATAACCACGCTGTAATCTTTGCCCGCTCCGACAACGCCCACAGCCGTGCCGTAGGTATCCACGATATATTCGTCGGTGTAGGGTTTGAGGTAATCCAACCAAATCTGCTGCCCCGACGATTCAAAACCGGTGGGCGACGCATTGTTGAGGTACTTGTAGAGAAATGTTTTACTTGATTCGTTCATGGCAGGCGGCTATTGACGGTTTGGCAGTGCGTAACGCGCTGGTGGAAAACAGGCACAATGGGACGTTTGCCCGATGCCTGACCAACGAAACGCGGGAAGCCGTTTATAGATTACCAAACCAACGAAAAAAACGGCTGACTTCTGAAAGAGTCAGCCGTTTTCAGGATCAGTCGGAATGCTCAGAACGCCACCCGATAACTCAGTATTGGTATGAGGCCGGTCTGGTAGTTCGTGCGGATGTTGCCGGTCTGCGAGTCGAATGAGCGGCTGAAAACGTTCTGCCGGTTGGTCACGTTCTGCACGTCGAGCGAAAGGGTACGGGTTGAGCGGGGGCGGTTTTTCTTCCAGCTCAGCCGAACGTCGGTGCGGAAATAGTCGGGTAGTTTGAGGGTGTAGGCAAGGTTTTCGTACCGAACCGTTTCGCCCCGTTGCTGCGAGGTTGCCCCGTCGATGGGCGTTTCGCGGTAGCCGCCGTAGTAACTCAGCTTGACGTTCAGCCCGACGGTGCCGTTTCTGAATGGACCCCGGCTACCGGTCGTAATTTCCTTGCCCGCCAGAAAACTCGTTGCGTGCCGCCCGTCGAAGCGGCTGCTCCGCCAGACCTGATCCGACCCGCGATAGTCCGACCGATACAGCGACGAGGACAGCAGGAAATAGACACCCTTGTTCAGAAACTGCTCCAGCGTCAGTTCCAACCCATAGTTTCGGCCCGTTCCGGTGTTTACTAACCGCTGCGTTGTCAGGCCGTCGAGGTAGTTGATGAGGGCAAACGAGTCGGTGGTGTCGGCACTGACGGGAATGTTGAACAGGCTTTGGTAATACGTTTCGGCTTTTAGGCGCAGGTTGTCGGTCAGCCGCCGGTCGTAGGCCAGCACGAGGTGGTGCGAACGGGTGAAGCCGAGGTTTCGGTTCGATGGCCCGGCCCCGTCGCCAATGCGCTGATCGGCAAACAGCACGGCGGGGTTCTGCGTCTGACTGTGCAGGCCGTAGCCCAGACTCAGAGACTGCCCCGGTCGGAACGCCCACTGCACTGACCCGCGCGGTTCGAGCGCGTCCGATCCGTTCAAAAACAACCGCAGATAGTGCAGCCCGGCGTTCAGCGTCAGTTGCTCCGACGGGCGGTAGTTCCACTGTCCGAAGGCCTGCAACGTTTGGGTGTTCTGCTCCGAAACGCGTACCGTCGTCAGCACCCGCTGCCGTTTGGCGTCCCACTCATTTCGGAAAAGATCGTAGCCGATTTGTGCGCCGATCAGTCCCGCCCGGAGTGTGTGCTGCGCATTGAATTTGTACGTTAGTGTGCTGGAGATGATACTTTTAATAATGGTGTACTGCTCCCGGTAGCGCGGCTCCGGCGCGTAGGCTCCCGACAGGTAATCGGCCCGGTACTGGTTGCGGTAGCCCGACCCCGACGATACCGTTTTCAGAAACGCCCGACGCCCGATGTTGATCGAATAGGTCAGGCCGACGGCACCCGTGCTGGCCGAAAACCGTTCGTCGTAGCGGTCATATTCGCTTTTCCAGGTGGTTGAGTCGCGCACGGCATCGGTGTTCTGGCCGCTCAATCCGCCGAAGCCGAACAGCGTGAACGTACCGAATTTGGTTGTCGGCAGGTAGATATTGAACGAGAAATCCTGAAACGTCGTCACGCCCGTCCCGATGTTTAGGCCCAGCTGACTCAGCAGCCCCAGCGTCGAATAGCGGTAATTGAACAGATACGAGCCTTTGTAGCCCTTGCGGAACGGTCCTTCGCTCGACACGTCGAGACCCAGCACCCCCGCCTGAATGGTATGTTCGGCGCGTTGGTTGTTGCCCCGGCGCAGCCGCAGGTCGAACACACCCGACAGCGCGTTGCCGTACTCCGCCGGAAACGCGCCCGTCATGAAGTCGGAGTTGGCCAACAGTTGCGCACTCAGAATTGAGATGCCGCCCGTGGCTGCGCCGACATTAGCGAAGTGGTTCGGGTTCGGAATTTCGACGCCTTCCATGCGCCAGAGCAGCCCGTTAGGGGCGTTACCCCGGATGACGATGGTATTATTGCCGTCGCTGGCCCCCACCACCCCTGCGTAGGCCGTAGCCATGCGGGCGGGGTCGTTGACGGCGGCTGCGAACCGCCCGGTCTCTTCCACCGAAAACGTCCGCGCCGACACGGTCGCCATGTCATTAAGGGGCTTATCTTTCTCGACGGTTGGTTTGACGGTCACTTCCGCCAACTGGCCAATAGCTTCCTGAAGCGCGATGGTCAGCACGAGTTCTTTACCCGCATCGACCACGATGTTCGACAGCAGAGCGTCTTTGTAGCCCACAAATGAAATCTTGAGCGTCTGCCGCCCCACCCCAACGCCCGTCAGCCGGAAAGAGCCATCAGCATCGGTCAGTGCACCCTGCGCTGGGCTGGTGTTTAGCAGAACGACGGTTGCGCCGGGGATGGGCGTTTGCAGGCTTTGGTCGATCACCGTTCCGCGTACGGTTTGTGTGAGGGGTTGGGCGAACGAGAGGACTGGTAGAAACAGGCCCGTCAGCAGGGCCGGAAGGGAAGCGAATCGCATGGCGTATCGGTCGTTGGTTGCCGCTATGACCGTTATCTTGGTGCCGACCCCTACAGAGTCACTGCGTATTCTGATTGCAAAACGGTATATTTTTGTGCTTACAAACTTTCCTTGCCAGCACATACTTATTATTGAGGGCAGGGCTTTCTTATAAAACCATTTGCTGAGTTAAAAACTGGATTAGCATCGCGAATTTGTCAGCGAATGTATCAAGTTGAGCCGCCATGTTCTTGACATTCATGCCTTCTAACAAGTTGATAACCAATGTGCGCAGGCTACCCAGTAGACGACTTACCCCTGCTTTACCAGTCCGCAAGTCATCTTCTGACAGGCTGACATCCCTTTTATGGTGCATCACCTCGATACCCCAATGACCCCGAATGGCATCGAACAACTCATCAGCCTGCGCCTGATTCGCGGGTGGATGGTTGCTCACATAATAACTTACTTCTTCACTTAAAACGCCTGACTTTGCCCGGCTTCGCACCACACAAAGCAGCGTACACAGGCCCGCCCTTTGCCAGCGCACAGCCACCGAGCCAGCACGTAGCATATACGAACGGTAACGGCGTTGCTCGACCCGACCGTGTTTCTTTATTTCGACGTCAACCCGCTCATAATCAGCGATCTCAAACAAATCCTTTACGGTGCATAACCGATATAAATGAGCCTGATTAGGCTTCAAGCCTACCACATATTGCCCCCCTCGGGTGTGAATTAAGTTCAGTGTTGAGGGAATTAAATGCAGCGCGTCCAGGGAGAGTTTTTGGTGGGACAGGTTTTGGTCTTCAATTAACTGAGCGACCGCTGGCCGTTCACTTTCTTTGGTCCCAGCGTAGTAGGTCTGAGCAACCACTTGATGAGTTTGGTGATCTAAGGCAGAGACGAGTACTTGGCCGGCAGCGGCCGACCGTCCGGGTATGACCGCTTTGAATGCTGCCACGGAGTTCCTTTCCGTCGAGGGAAAACCATCGTTTTTGCTCTTCATCCAAGACAATATTAAACCACTCAAAGAGAAGCCGGGCAAAACATGACCCGTTGACTTTGGCTAATAGTAGCGGTAGTTGCGCTCTAGAAATAGGCTCATGGTCAGTGAGTTGAGTCGCTTCGAGCAAACTTTTGAAGTGGTTGACCAT
>JAYTAC010000533.1:0-3325 GCA_043737755.1 Spirosoma sp. | reverse complement strand
AATCGCTGCAACGGCTGTGCGAACAGCACGCGTCGCTGGAGATTCTGTCCATCTTCGATAATGCCATTGATGCTTTAGATTACATGGCCGAGCAGTTGGTGGACCTCATCTGGCTCGACGTGGAGATGCCGGGACTGTCGGGTCTGGAACTGCTGGAGCAACTGCCGTCGATTCCATACGTGGTGCTCACGACGAGTGAAACCAAGTATGCCTACGACGCTTTTCAGTACCAGGTGACGGACTACCTCAAAAAGCCCATCACCCTGCCCCGCTTCAACCTTGCCGTCGAGAAGGTGCTGGAACTGAATGCCCGCGCCAAAGCGAACCTGCCCGTGGAGCGGGAAGAAATCTACATAAAAACCGATGGCCGTTACATCCGGCTACCCTTTGCCACCATCGCCTACATTGAGAATACCGGCGATTACGTAAAAATCCATACTGCTACGCAAACCCACATTGTCTATTCGACAATGAAATACCTCGAAGAAAAATTGGGTGCCCAGTTCCTGCGGGTACACCGCTCGTACATTGTGCACCTCGACAAAATCGTCGACATCGAGGAGAACACCTTAGTAATCGGCAATAAAGTAATCCCCATCAGCCGGGCCAATAAATCAGAACTGATGAACCGGCTGAATCTGTTATGACATACTCTTTCGCTAACCTGCCCCGTGACAATACCCACCGATAACCCGGCGCACAACCGCGCCATTAACGCCCCCGCCGTAACCATTACGGACATCGTAACGCTGGACTACCCCAACGCTGAGTATGATTACCGCGCCCTGATCCGGTCGTATGATGAGAACGGCACGTTGCAGACCGAACACGTGCTGCAAACGCGCCGGAAGCCCGAGTGGATTGTCAGTCTGCGCCAGGCGGGGCGCGATTCGATCCGGTTTGTGCTGCAATACCGCCCCGGCGACACGCACCAATGGCACGACGCGGGAACGGCACTGCTGCAGCCGCAGAGCCACCTCAACGGCCATCGCAGTGCCATAGCCGACCTGCCGATGGTGGGCTGGTACGAGGCACCCCACCTGCGGATGCAGATTCGGCTGTCGGCGGTTCAGGGCGCCCAGGCGGCTGCGCCGACCTGCCCCTTTTCGGGGGCGCGGCTCCCAGCCGACAGTTCGGCCCCGGCCCCTGTCATTGGCCACCCGGCCCCTGTCTCAGACCCTGCCGACACTGTTGGAGCGACTATGGCGGGCGATGAACCCGACGATCCCGACGGCATAGATGTCCTCACGGCCCCGGAGCAGGTGCTCGTGAAAGACGGCTGGAACAAGTTTCTGGCCCATCAGGACATGCTCATCGAGCTGTTTTTTGAGCGGCTGCTGCACGAAGAGCCGGACCTCGGCGGTCATTTTGGCGACGCTGTTGATCTGGTGCCGGGCTACTTCGCCGGGCTGCTCGACGCGGCTGTTCGGCAGCTGATGCCCCATACCGAGCGGGTGCTGCGCGAAAGCTACCGGGGTATCTATCCCGCCCCGCCCGACGGACCCAAAACGGTGGCCGAGTACGCAGCCCTGCTCGCCGACCTCGGCATGAGACCCCACCACTGGCTGACCGCCCGCCGGGTGTGGACGTGGACCCTGTCGCACATCCCGTACCTCGAAGAATACGACCGCGACAACCTCGGCAAAGGCACTCAGTCGGCTGCCTACCGCTTTTTTACGCTCCACATTCTCCCGACGGCCCTGACCGCCATCGACCTGTACGATTACGCCCTGACGCCGGACATGATCCGCGCAATGCGACGTACAGCCGACCGGCTGACCACCGACGCACGGGCCACCGGCATCGACTTCTACCGGCTGCTGTTTCAAAAGCACCCCGAGGTCCTGCCGTATTTTGGCCGCACCGACATCGACAATTTGGCCGAGCACCTGATGCAGACGATTGGCTTCCTGATCCGGTCGTTGGACGGCGGGCAGAACGTGAGCCACGAACTGCGCGAATTAGCCCGGATTCACGCCACCGTCAGCATACCGGCGGAGGCCTACGCCAAAATCACCGGGCCGATGCTGACGGTGATGAAGCAGCGCGTTCCCGACTTCTCTGCCGATCAGGAAAACGCCTGGTCGGTGCTGCTGAATCGGGTGAGCAACGTACTGAAGCAACCGGTGCTCAACCAGCAGCGCATTCTGAAGCAGGCCGGCGAGTTTATCCGGCTCATGGCCGACGAATTGGCCTGGGACCCCGCCGACCACGAGCGTCGCTGGAACGAGGTGGAGCGGGAGGTGCGTACCACCGGCACCTATACGCACACCTACGAAGAATTGGCCTACGGTGCGCAGGTGGCCTGGCGCAACTCGGGCAAGTGCATCGGCCGCATCGCGTGGCGCAACATGATCGTCCGCGACCTGCGCCACGTGACCGACCCCGACGCCATGTTCCGCGAGTGCGCCGAGCACCTCAGAATCGCCACCAACGGGGGGAACTTGCAGATCGTGATGAACGTGTTTCGGCCCAAAAAGCCGATGGAACGCTGGGGGCCGCGCATCTGGAACAGCCAGTACGTGCGTTTTGCTGCCTACCGGCAGGCCGACGGCACTATCCTCGGCGACAGGGGAAATTTTGACCTGACCAACGCTCTCATCCGCCAGGGATGGACACCGCCCGCCGTCAAAACCGCCTGGGACTGCCTGCCGTTAGCCATCGAGGTGCCTGGTCAACCGCCCCGATTGTACGAACTCGACCCCGCCGACGTGCTGGCCGTATCACTCGAACACCCCGCTTATCCTGAATTCGGGGCACTGGGGCTGAAGTGGTGCGCCGTGCCCGCCATCGCCAATTTCAGGATGGACATCGGTGGGGTGCAGTACGGCTGTGTTCCGTTCAACGGCTGGTTTATGGAAACCGAAATCGCCCGCAACATCTGGGACGAAGGTCGGTATGACCAGGCCGAAACGGTGGCGCATACGATGGGCATCGACACGTCGAGTGAGCAGACGCTGTGGCGCGACCGGGCGTTTCTGGAACTGAACGTGGCGGTGCTGCACTCGTTCTCGAAAGCTAAAGTGACGTTGGTCGATCACCAGACGGCCTCCCGCCAGTTTTTGGTCCACGACCAGCGCGAAAAGCGGGCCGGGCGTGAGTGCCCCGCGCAGTGGTCGTGGGTGACGCCCTCGGCGGGGGGCAGCACCAGCCCGGCCTGGCACCACGAGATGCGCGATTTCTTCCTCAGCCCCAGCTACCATTATGCCGCCGACAAGTGGGTAGTGGTCGGTACGGACCTGACCATCGCGGGCGAAGAACTGGCCGACGTCGGCACCTCGGCGCGGGCCGACCGGGTGCTGATTCTGTACGGCTCCGAAACGGG
>JAYTAC010000532.1:0-8125 GCA_043737755.1 Spirosoma sp. | reverse complement strand
TGCTGAAGCGTACCGATGGCAATCAGAAAGAAATGGACATGAAAACGGGCACCAAGTTTCCGGTTGAGTTTGTGAAAATCGACAACCACAAAACGTTGACGGGTGCCCAGATCAATGCTAAGGTAAACGAGTTGAAAGCCATCAAATTTGGCCGCGTCGAAGACCTCGACTATCGCAAAAAGAGCACGGGCCGTGAAGTGTATTTCAACGTAACGGGCCAGAATAACACGGGTTCCAACGCCGACTATTCGCGTTCCAAGTACGGTCGGGTATATCGTCTGACGTTGGATGCCGCCGACCCGCTCAAAGCCGTGCTCGAAGTAGTGCTCGACGGTGATGACCGTACCGGCGTTGCCAAGACGTTCCAGAACGTGGACAACATTGTGGTTACCGAGAATTACCTCTACACGCAGGAAGACCCGAACAGCTACGGCGACGAAACGCACGATTCGTACATCTACCAACTGAACCTGAAAACGAACGAGTTCAAGCCGGTGCTGGAACTGGATCACCGCCGGACGGCTGCCGACGCTGCCAAATACAACGTAGGTGGTCAGTCGCGGTTTGGTTCGTGGGAATACGGTGCTATGATCGACGTATCGGACATGGTTGGTTACGCTGACACATTTGTACTCTCGGTTCAGCCGCACACGTGGTACGATGCTAAATACCAGGGTGTTGATGGTGGTGTTCGCCGGAACATCAGCACCGATCTGACGGCTCGTCAGGCCAGTCAGTTGGTCGTTATCAAAGGCTTACCACGTTGATTGCCGAAACGTATATTGACTTTGCCTGACCAGACGTCGTTTGGTCAGGCTTTTTACTTCTTTGCACATCCGATTCTGCCGAATCTCTCATGATCTCTCAACAATCTGCACCTTTGTCGGCTGGTCATGCCCGTCCTACTCCCTATCTGTTGGTGGCAGGAGTGGCGGTCGTACTATTGCTCATCGGTTTTCACGGGCTGCTGCGCCCGCGTCAAACACCCTTGCAACAAGTTAAAGCGCAGTACCTGAGCGACATTGCCCGACTCGATTCGGCAACGCGACATCTGAACCGGGTTGCTGTGGGTGGTCGGTCGGTTGCCGAGGTGCAGGCCGCCTTCGATACGGCCCGTTTAGCGTATAAACGGGTGGAATTCTTAGCCGAACTGTATAATCCTGAAACCGCCAAAAGCCTGAACGGGGCACCGCTGCCCGAAGTCGAAGAAGATGATGGCCTGCAACAGATCGTCAGTCCGATGGGATTTCAGGTGGTGGAAGAGGTACTGTTTCCGTATGACCCGGCGAATCGGGCCGACCTGCTGACTCAGTTGGCCGTACTACAGTCGAACGTGGGACGGCTGACACGCGTAGCCACCGACAATGAGATGACCGACAGCCACGTGTTCGACGCCATGCGGCTGGAAGTGTTCCGGCTCACAACGCTCGGTATCACCGGTTTCGATTCGCCCATTGTCAATCACTCGCTTCCCGAAACGGTATCTGCCCTACAAAGCCTGCAACGCCACGCCGGTTTCTACGGCCTGGCCGACCGCGACCCGGACTTGGCCAACCGGCTCGACCGCACGTTTGCCGGGGCCATCGATGCGGTGCAAAAAGGGCGCAGTTTCAATGAGTTCGACCGGCTGGGCTATATTACCAGCCACGCCAACATACTGAGCGGATTGCTGCTCGATGCGCAGAAAGCACTCGCTATTCCCGTATTTGTGGAGGGTCGGCTGCTGTCGTCGTCGGCCCGGACGCTCAATGATGTCGACGCTTTCGACCCGAGTTACTTTGTCAATTCCAGCGATGACCGCGCCACATCCGCCCGCATCGCGCTCGGCAAGATGCTATTCTACGACCCGATTTTGTCGGGCAACGGCTCCGGTGGATCAGCGGGCCGTACCTGCGCCACGTGCCACCAACCGGGAAAGGCGTTTGCGGATGGAGAAGCGAAGAGTTTGGCGGTTGGCTTTGGGGGTCGGCGTGTGGCCAGAAACTCACCGACGCTGCTGAATGCTGCTTTTCAGGCCAATCAGTTTGCCGACTCGCGGGTGACGTTTTTGGAAGACCAGGCCAGCGACGTGATTCAGAACACCGACGAGATGCACGGCTCGCTGCCCGACGCGGTGAAGGTGTTGCAAACCAACGAAACGTACCGGGCGTCGTTTGCCAACACCTACCGCGACGGCGTGACGGAGCAGAACCTCAAAAATGCCATTGCCAGTTACGTGCGCTCCCTGACGAGTCTGAACTCGCGGGTCGACCGGTCGCTGCGTGGGGAAGCTACCCTGCTCACGGCTGAGGAGAAACACGGCTTCAACCTGTTTATGGGTAAGGGCAAATGCGCTACCTGCCACTTTTTCCCCCTGTTTAACGGCACCGTGCCGCCCGCTTACCAGAAGACCGAGAGCGAAATAATTGGTACACCCGCCACGCTTGCCGAAAAAACCGTTGATCCCGATCTGGGCAAGTACCTGACCACCAAGATCAACATCCAGAAATACGCGTTCAAAACGCCGACCGTTCGTCACGCAGCCCAAACCGCGCCCTACATGCACAATGGCGTGTACCGAACGCTCGATCAGGTGGTGGAGTTTTACAATAAAGGCGGGGGTAACGGGCTGGGTTTCAACCTCAATAATCAGACTTTGCCATTCGATAAGCTGAATTTGACCGGGCCGGAGAAGAAGGCGTTGGTGGCGTTTATGGAAGCACTCTGAGCGGCAACCGTCAGTCCAGCGTTTCGCGCATCTGCTGCAAAAAAGCCTTCAGTTCCATCAGCTTCGACATGATCCGGGCATTGCCGCGCCGGTTTGCATCGCGCGTTTTAAGGTACTCACGGGCACCCGGCAGGGTGTAGCCTTTGTCGTTGGTCAATTCCAGAATATCCTTCAGGTGGTCGATGTCGCCCTGGGTGTAGACGCGGTCGCCGGACCGGTTCTTTTTGGGTTGCAGCGTCGGAAATTCCTTCTCGTAGTAGCGCAGTTTGGACGCGTTGGTGTTGAGCATCACAGCCACCTCCTGAATCCCGTAGTACAACTTACCCGACCCTTCCATGTGACAAACCCGTTGGCTTAACTGTAAAGATGCAAGTTTTGGCGTAATTTTGCCAACTGCTACATTTGTTTATTTAACGGTCGAAAAGAATCGTGGCCCGCTACCGCCCGGCACACCTGACCACCGCTTTGGATTACCATGACATCCCCCGAAATACGCCGTCATTTCCTCGAATTTTTCCAGTCTAAACAACACCTGATCGTTCAGTCGGCCCCGCTCGTTGCCAAAAACGACCCCACGCTGATGTTCAATAATTCGGGGATGGCCCAGTTCAAAGATTTCTTCCTGGGCAATGGCAACCCCCCCGCCCGGCGCGTGGCCGACACGCAGAAATGCCTGCGCGTGTCGGGTAAGCACAACGACCTCGAAGACGTTGGGTTCGATACCTACCACCACACCCTGTTCGAGATGCTCGGCAACTGGTCGTTCGGTGATTATTTCAAGAAAGAGGCCATTTCGTGGGCGTGGGAACTGCTGACGGACGTGTATGGCTTGCCCAAAGACCGGCTCTACGTCTCGGTATTCGAGGGCGACGAGCGCGACGGGGTGCCGTTCGATCAGGAAGCGTTCGACCTCTGGGAGCCGATTGTGGGCAAAGACCGTATCATCTACGGCAATAAAAAAGACAACTTCTGGGAGATGGGCGATACGGGTCCGTGCGGTCCGTGCTCCGAAATTCACGTCGATTTGCGCTCACCCGAAGAAGTGGCCCAAACGCCCGGTAAAGACTTAGTCAACGCCGATCATCCGCAGGTGGTAGAAATCTGGAATTTGGTGTTCATGCAGTTCAACCGCAGGGCAGACAGCTCGCTGGAGCCGCTGCCCGCTCGCCACGTCGATACGGGCATGGGTTTTGAGCGGCTGTGCATGGCCATTCAGGGTAAGAAATCGAACTACGACACCGACGTATTCACGGGCACGATCAGCGTCATCGAAGAGATTTCGGGAATAAAGTATGGTGGCACGATGGACAGTAAGCAGGACGTGGCGATGCGCGTTATTGCCGATCACATTCGGGCGGTGTCGTTTGCCATTGCCGACGGGTTAGTGCCGAGCAACGCCAAGGCGGGCTACGTGATCCGGCGGATTCTGCGTCGGGCCATCCGCTATGGCTACTCGTACCTGAACCTGACCGAGCCGTTCATGACTAAACTCGTGCCGACGCTGGCGATGCAGTTTGCCGACGTCTTTCCCGAACTCAACGCCCAGCGTGATTTTGTGGCAACCGTGATTCGGGAGGAGGAAGTGGCGTTTTTGCGAACGCTCGGGTCGGGTCTCGGTCGGGTTGATTCAATTGCGAATGAATTGTCACAGTCTATAATGGCTAATATCCCCAAACTGACCCCCACGCTTTCGGATTTCGCTAAGAGTATGGAGTCTTTTGCTAGATTGAATCCATCTGCCACTGGTCTTAGCCAAAACTTAGCAGTCTCACTTTCCGCAATAAAGATGTTTTCTGAAAACGTCAAAGCCAGCGCTGCGACTCTAAGTGGTTTGTCTTCTCAAGTGAGCAAGAGTTTAGAGGGTTTAAAAAGTCTCTCGAAATTGCCTGACGTTCAGTCTAGTATTGATTTAGATAGTCTCTCTAAAGCCTTACAAAGTATCAGAGAAGCAGTGAGGATTCCCGGCGAAACGGTTTTTGAACTGAACGACACGTTTGGTTTCCCAGCCGACCTGACCGCCCTGATTGCCCGCGAAAAGGGTTTGAGTATTGACGAAGAAGGTTTTCAGAAGGCGTTGCAGGAACAGAAAGCCCGTTCGAGGAAAGATGCCACTTCGTCGGCAGGTGACTGGATCGACGTCAATGACAGTGTAGATAGAACCCGGTTCGTTGGGTACGATCAAACCGAAGCCGACACCGTCATTGTCAAGTACCGCCGGGTGCAGAATAAGCAGGGAACGCAGTACCAGATTGTGCTGGCCGAAACGCCTTTCTACGCGGAGTCGGGGGGGCAAATTGGCGATACGGGTGTATTGGTGCTCACCACCGGCGAACAGGTACGCATGATCCGAATTGTCGATACGAAGAAAGAAAACGATCTCTCAGTTTTGATTGCGGCCGACAAAGACCTCGACGACGTACTGGAATCGGCCACGTCGGTCCATGCCGTCGTCGACGCTGAGCGTCGGATGCTGACGTCCAGCAATCACTCGGCTACCCACCTGCTCCACGCGGCCCTGCGCGAAGTGTTGGGTACACACGTGGCCCAGAAGGGTTCATACGTTGGTCCCGATGCTCTCCGGTTCGACTTTTCGCACTTCAGCAAAGTTACCGACGAGCAGTTGGTCGATGTGGAGCGCATCGTGAACGAGCGAATCCGGCAGGATATCCCGCTTGGTGAGCAACGCAACGTGCCGATAGCGCAGGCCAAAGACATGGGCGCCACGGCCCTGTTCGGCGAAAAATACGGCGATTTCGTGCGTGTTATCACCTTCGACCCCGGCTACTCGGTCGAATTGTGTGGTGGTACGCACGTTCCGGCAACGGGCCGCATCGGTCTGTTCAAGTTCACGGGCGAGGGGTCGGTATCGACCGGCATCCGGCGGATCGAAGGCAAGACGTCGGTCGGTGCCGAAGCATTAGTGAACGAGCAGATGGCCGTTGTCAGTGAATTGAAGGAATTGCTGAAGGCCCCCAAAGACATTGTGAAGGCTGTACAGAGTCTGATGGACGAGCGTACGGCGTTGCAAAAACAGGTCGACGCGTTGCAGAACGAGAAAGTGCAGCAACTGAAAAATCAACTATTGACCAAAATCGAAGCGGCTAATCGGTCCGCTGATGCGGGGTACATGGTTCTGGTGGAGCGCGTCGATGTGCCGAATGCCGATGCGTTGAAGCAACTCGCATACGACCTGAAAGCAAAAGTCGATAACCTTGCTCTCGTGCTGGGGGCCGACATCGGCGGCAAACCCCAACTCGCCGTAATGCTGCCTGACGTGCTGACTCAGACCGAAAACATGAACGCCGGACAAGTCGTGAAAGAACTCGCTAAGCACATCAAAGGCGGTGGAGGGGGTCAGCCATTTTTTGCCACGGCGGGCGGCTCCGATTCATCAGGATTGGATGCGGCTTTGGCGCAGGGAAAAGCGTTGCTGGGGTGAGGTGGTGACTAACAGTGGCCTGTTATTCGAAATTAACTCTAATAAATAGGCCAGAATAATTAGCCGTGATCGTGTAAATCTCTTTCGTAATCAATGAACACAATGTGAAATATAAACTGATGTCTGTTGCCGAGGAATGGTTTCATGTCGAGGGTGCATTTCAAACTGTCGCCTAATGTCGTTAGCTTAGGGGATGACTCAAGACGAATACATGGCCTTAGCCCGACAAAAGTATCACGACCTGCAACAACTCAAAACGCAACCTACATTTTACAGGGTGATCGCATCAAACGTTTAGTTGGCTTAGCAGGCTCTTTAAGTAGGCATCATCTCGGGCCGCTTTCTTCCGTTTGCGTTTCAAACTCATTTTGGCCGGGTCCCGGCTGATCAGACCCAAGGCCAGTTTACGAATCGTTGTCAGGTTACGGGATGCATGCTCTTTGCGAACGCCTGATCCATCTTCATCAAAGCCGGGCCGCCGGTGCGGTGACATCCAAATGCCAGTGTTGCTCGTTCTCAATACTCCAATGACGACGAATGTAGTAACCCATTTGGGCGGCTGAACTGCCACTTAAGGAACTGATGTAGAAACGTTTACTGTGTTGTTGTTTGCCATTCAACCAACGGCTCGACTCTACACAGACCACACTTCTCAACCCAACCCATTCCGCACCGGCATCGATTAAGGTCAGGTTTTCACTCAACCATACTGTCCGCTTTTCAGCACTGTCCGCTTTTCAGCCCGCCCATTCCCTAAATCCCGACTTACATCGGCTTGTAGAGTAGGCTTTACTCGCTCAAACCAATGGGCTACTTGCTCATAAAGTCCGTCTTGATTCGTTTTCAAGCCAATCACATAGTCTGCTTTTTTGTCAACAATCAGTTCAGCAATCGTTTTCTGGCACCCGATGGCATCAATGCTTACCACACTGCCAGTGATATCAAGCGGTCGGAGTAGGTCAGGAATTGCCTTTATTTCATTGGTTTTATCGGCTATCTGGCTCTGAGCTAAACACATACGCTCTGCCTCTGCCCAGACACTGACGATCTGAACGGTGGCTTGCTTATGACCAGCCTCAATGGTTCCGCGTAGTTGTTTACCATCAACGATGAGTTGTTTTTGGGTCAATAAGCCTACAATATCTTTCCGCCAATTAGTCAACAGCCTTTCTAACTGAGTGAGGTCTGATCGGCGAAAAACTCGATTCAATGTGTCGTGAGAGGTGATACCACAAGGCAGTTCGAGGAACTCCCGCAGTGCGTCCTGTTTGTCACAAGCGTAGTCGTAGACTTCTTCAAATCCTTCACAATCAGCTAAATAGCCACAAAGTACAATCATCAAAATATCGCTTAGCTGATGAAAACATTTTCCCTCCTGGCGGGGGTCATCAATCTCAAAAAACAATTCGTCTACGTCCATCTGGCAAAGATGGCTAACTTAGCTTTTCATGCAATCACCCTGAATCATCGTACATTGTCCTTATAAAATCACTCTATTTATGCACTCCGCAAACTTTCGACCGGGTTCATCAGAGCCGCTCGGATGGCCCCGTTTATGCCGCACCGGCGGACCGGCTGAAAGAAGTAAGGGGCATCTGAGACCGGCATCCCGACAATAAGGAGGGTGCCGTTTTCATCCACGCAGGCCGGATTCATGGTTGCATCCCTGACTACCTTTGCCAATCGACAAACAGACCCGGCCTCAGACTGATTCTGAGACGAATAGCTCGTTTACTCGACCATCGTCGGGCAAGCGACCTGATCCCAATTTATAGCGATGAACGAACTCCCGGTAGAACGCAGTATTTTAGATCTATTCCGGCTGCACGGACAAACGGCACTGGTGATCGGTGGTAACCGGGGTCTGGGCCTGGCAATGGCGCAGGCGCTGGCCGAGGCCGGGGCCAACATTGCTATTGCCGCCCGCGACGAAGCAACCAACCGCCGGTCGGAGGAAACCCTCAGATCGCGCTACGGAA
>JAYTAC010000531.1:0-1199 GCA_043737755.1 Spirosoma sp. | reverse complement strand
GTCCACTTTTTCTAAAGGAAGTCCCTGTCCATCACCGTTTCTGCCGTATTTTTGCGACCAGTTTATTACTCATTTGCCCGTATAATCATGAAAATCGCCGTTGTGGGTGCTACCGGTTTGGTCGGCAGCGAAGTCCTGAAAGTGCTGGAAGAGCGCAACTTCCCCATGTCCGAACTCATTCTGGTTGCCTCCGAGCGGTCGGTTGGTAAACAGATTGCCTTTAAAGGTACGATGCACACGGTGGTCAGCTTTCAGGATGCCATTGCCGCCCGGCCCGCCGTCGCCATTTTCTCGGCCGGTGGCAGCACGTCGCTGGCCCTCGCCCCCCAATTTGCCGAAGCTGGTATTACGGTCATTGACAACTCATCGGCCTGGCGCATGGACCCGACCAAGAAGCTTGTCGTACCCGAAATCAACGCCGATACGCTGACGCCCGATGATAAGATCATCGCCAATCCCAACTGCTCTACCATCCAAATGGTCGTTGCCCTGAAGCCCCTGCACGACCGCTACAAAATCAAGCGTGTCGTGGTGTCAACCTATCAATCGGTAACAGGAACGGGTAAAGCCGCCGTGGATCAGCTTTTTGCCGAACGCGAAGGCCGCAACGACGTAGCGAAAGTATACCCGCACCCCATCGACCTGAATGTGCTGCCCCACATCGACGTTTTCCTCGACAACGGCTACACCAAAGAGGAGATGAAAATGGTGAATGAAACTAAAAAAATCATGGGCGATGATTCCATTCAGGTCACGGCGACAACGGTGCGCATTCCCACGATTGGCGGTCACTCGGAAGCAGTCAACGTAGAGTTTGAGAGTGAGTTCGATCTGGCCGAAGTTATTGACCTACTGACCAACGCCGAGGGCGTGATTGTGCAGGATGATCCGAAAAACTTCATCTACCCAATGCCACTGACGGCGCATGGCAAGGATGAGGTGTTTGTGGGTCGAATCCGGCGCGATGAAAGCCAGCCAAAGACGCTGAACATGTGGATTGTGGCCGACAACCTCCGCAAAGGAGCCGCCACCAACGCCGTTCAGATTGCCGAATACCTGATGAAGCACGAATTGGTGCATGTTGAAGAAAACAGCATCGCGTAGTTTGGTTCATCCCGCGTAACAACCAAAAGTCCCGTTCGGCTTGCTGCCGGGCGGGGCTTTTTCAGTATCTTTCGTATGAAACTTGAACGAGATTT
>JAYTAC010000530.1:0-3330 GCA_043737755.1 Spirosoma sp. | reverse complement strand
GCCATTCATCTGGCGCATCAACTCAAGTTAATACACGGAACAGAATTTGTTTTCACCTATGGTCCTCTTAGCTGGTTAGTGACCCGGTTACCGATTGGTATACCCGCCTGGCCACTGATTCTGTTCGACGTAGTTTACCTGGTGAACATAGCTGGTGTGCTCTGGTTAGCCGCCGGCAATCGACTAACCGCAATACATGCAATTATACTGACGACCGTGGTGGCATTGAACCGGCAGACGGCGGGGATGGAGACGCCTTTCATGTTCTACTACTTCGTATTGGTTTCCTTGTTTTTTCACCAGCGCACGGGCAGAGTCTGGTTTCTGGGTTGGGCTGTCGGTTTGGCCGTCCTGACGTTTTACCTGAAAGCCAATGTGGGGTTGGTCAGTTTGGGAAGTGTGGTCATTTACGGCTTGTGGCAGGCAGTGGCTACTCCCCGTTATAAGGTCGCTTGTCTATCAGCGGTCGTCGTGCTATTTTTTTTGTTGGTGCTCAGTGCCTGCTTTCTGCCCGTTGATCTCTATCCGTTTGTAATCGGGCATTGGCATTTAATCACTTCTTACAACGATGCCATGTACGCCCTAGAGGATAAACCAGCTTTATTGGCTGGTTTGCTCATTCTTGCCCTGTCGTTTAGCCTTGTTGGGTTCGTGATCGTCCGGACCTGGAAAAATCAACGGTTAGACCAGCTTTGGCAGCGGGATGGTTGTCTGCTTTTCCTGACGATGCTGATGACATTCGTTTTATTCAAGCAGTCTTTCCTACGGGCCGATGCAGGTCATACCGGTTTGTTTTTCAAGCATGGTTTACTCCCGTTCAGTTTGCTGTTTCTTTACTGTGACACGTACCAGTTGCGCCGGGTAGCCATAGTTCCGATACTGCTTACCGTGTTGATTGCTCCGGCGTTGGTACCCTACCACCGGGACGCCGGGGTGTTGTACCGATGGATACCTCAGTGGACTGCCTACGTTCAGGACGTAATCAATCCGGCGCGGCCCCAAATGACACCTGTGCGGATTCCGTGGCCCGCCCGGTGGTTAACCAGAATGAAAGGCCAGCGAGTCGATGTAATACCCGACGATGTGGCATTGATTTATGACGCTCAGCTACGCTACGCTCCTCGCCCGGTTATTCAAACGTATCAGGTGACCGACGGGTACTTGGACTCGCTGAACGCGGTTTACTACCTGTCGCCCCGTGCTCCTGAGTATGTATTGTTGACCATGAGTTCGGTCGACAACCGCGATCCGTTCGCCGACGAGACCCTGACGAAACTTTCTTTGCTGCGGGCTTATGCCGTAACCGATGTTGCCGGTGACTGGCTCCTGCTACAAAGACGGTCAGTACCATTAGTCTTGTCCTTCATAAAAAAAGAAACTACTACCGAACAGCTGAATAAGCCTGTCTCCGTCAGTGACCAGTCAGGGCTGATTCAACTCTGGCAAGTTGAAGGAAGCTACTCCATCATTGGCTCTGTGGCCAAACTGTTTTTCCAGCCACCCCGTCTTGACATCAGGTTAACCCGACGAAACGGTGAGCAGATGACTTTTCGTGCTGCCTTGCCCTTACTGAGAACTGGTATACTCTTGCCCGCTCACCCCCGTGACGTGCTTGAGATCGGTCATTATTTACGAACCAACGGCCACATTCCTGACTCAAGTGCTACGTGTCAGATAGAGCTAAAAACAGACCCCCGGTTGCCGAATGGTTTCAAACCGTTGATAACGCTGACCCGCCATTTTTACCGCGTTAATTAGCCACGGCAATGCTCTGAAGCGGGCAGTTGACCAGGCATGAATACGAGATCAGACTGACTGCGTAGCGGTTGAACGCCGTTGGATATAGGGTTGCTACCCTCTGTTTTCTACAGGCGTGTCGTGCCTGCGACACTCAGGACAGATTATAATCAGCCAATCCCATATTCACCTTAAACGAGTATGACCACACCACTTTCTGAGCAGATTCTTCGTGTGAACGGGATAGAATTTAACGGCATAAAAAAACAGCCCGGCAGTGCGCCGGGCTGTTTTTTTATGCCGTTGATTCAACTACCTCGGCGTTGCGGACCACAGCTTATCGGCTATGTGCGCCATACCGTCGTCGTCGGGGTGATTGTCCGTACCGGCATCACCGTAGATGCTCGGGTTCAGCGCATAAAAACCGTTGACCATACGATTAGGCCACATGCTGGAGAAATCGGCAATGGGGTAGTTGCGCTCGGCTCCTACCGCCCGGATGGCCGCATCGTAATTGGGATTATTCCAGACCGACGTTGACAGCACCACTTTGGCCCCCGGCGACTGCGAGATCAGTTTGTCGATCAGGTCTTTCAACCGGCCTTGGTACTGCGACTGGTTCGTGATTTCCCAGTCCGTCACGTTCTCTCCCAGCCGGATGTAGACCAGATCAGGTTTCCAGGCCGCAACCGGGTCGAAACGGCTCAGGTCGATGCCATTTTTGGTGCTGTTACCTTCCCAATACGGACCCGTTGCTTCGTCGAGCTGACCACCGAGGTTCCAACTGGCAAACGTGCGGGCGTCGACCGATGAATTGAGCGACCGGAGTTTACCCGTCAGCAGACGGACGTAATCCTTGTCGGGCGACGTAGCGGCCATTCCCCGTTTGGCGTCGGCGTTGACGATGAAAAACTGACTGCCGCCGTGGAGCGTAATGGAGTTACCCACATACAGCACCCGGCTGTACTGAGCACTGCTGGTGACGGGGCAGGCCGTAACCGTGATTTGGTTGGACGAAGTGCTCGTGCAGCCGTTGCTGCTGCACGTAGCCGAGTACGTACCGGCAGCATTGACGCCGATGCTGGGACCGTTCTGCCCGCCCGACCACGTTACCGTTCCGCTGCACCCGGCCGCCACAAGCGTAACCGTCGAGTTGTTGCAGACCTGCGTTCCGTTGGGCGTGCTCACAGTTGGCGCAGCCGGAGGAATACAGCCGGGAGCCGGAGCGGGCGTCGGTGCCGGACTGCCGCCAACGGGATACAGTTGCTGACCCGTGCCGGGGACGCTGAATCCAAACGAACAACCCGCGCCAGTATCACCCTGTGGCCGAACCGACACGGTATACGTGCCGGTACTCATGCCCTGATTCGCCCAGAACCAGGTTGTATTGTCTGACCGGAAAGCATTAGTCCAGTCGATGTTGGTTGGTCCGCTGAGTTTGATCTGGAGACCTCCAATCGACCCGGTTGTACCGATGCTGATGGAGTTGTTGCCCCCGTCCCACTTGTAGTTAACCGTGTTAATACCGGGCGCACAGGCTACGGCAGTACCCGGTGACGGAGCAGGGGTGGGCACGGGAGCCGGTGCCGGTGC
>JAYTAC010000529.1:0-1201 GCA_043737755.1 Spirosoma sp. | reverse complement strand
GGTTACGCCAGCTCATGACGACTCATTATCCTCAGGCTACTTTGATCTTAGATTTGTATGACGTGATGAGTTATGCTGGTCAGGTTGGTATGGCCGCTTACCGAACCCGGTCAAGTCAGCACAAGTGGATCGAGGAACAGCGTAAGCTACTTTTAAATAGCGAGTTAGATTTGGTCTTAACCCATATTAAGGCCCTGCGTATCAAGGTGGATTTACGCGATTCAGTTTGTAATTATCTGGAAGCGAACCGTGACCGGATGGACTATGGGGGTTATCAAAAGCGGGGCCTGTTGATCGGGTCAGGAGCGATTGAGTCAGCTCATCGAACCGTTGTGCAAAAACGCCTGAAGCGGTCGGGCCAACGCTGGAGTTTGGCGGGGAGCCAACATGTTCTCAATCTGCGTACCTGCTTTGTGAGCCAACGCCGGGAGTTGGTCAGGAAGCACATCGAACCAGTTAACTATGCAATGGCGGCACAGCGACAATTTGAATTGCAGCCCTAAGTAGGGCCTACTCATCGAGCGGGAGCAAGAACAAAAGATCAGTAGGTAGGTGTGAAACAGAATCTGTTGGAGATTTTGGTGAATCCAACTGTAACGATAAAATCATATAGCAAAGAAGTCGCACCAGTCGAGTCTAATTGCGGCTTTTTACGGCCTTTTGATGCACTGCCACAATCACCTGATTTTATGAGTACGACTATTTGCCAGCAGCCTATGGTCCGCAGTGGCAGGCTTTGTAAGATCAGCCATGATGTTGAGCCCATCTTATCCCGTCTCATGGATGGGCTGGTTAGACTTGTTCGTCCCGGTAAACGCCCTGCCTGACCAGGCAATTCCGGCATTCAGTCCGGTTTAGTTTCGGGGCTCATTGACTCGGTGCAATTTTGTATTGGTTATAAACGCAACGAACTAATACAGATCATGAAAAAGGTAATTGCATTAATGCTGGGACTGGTAGCCGGTACCGCATCGTTCGCCCAAACAACCGTTGCCCAAATAGCGACGACACCCTTCACGCAGGTTTCGGTGACGGCCGCTCACAAACTCAAACTCATTGTTACGCCGAGTACGGCGATGGCCACCATCACGCTCCGGGACGCCGACGGGCACCAGCTCTATAATAGCGAGCAAGTTAATTTGCAGGCGGGTCTTTACCAGCAATTTGACATGGCCAGTCTGGCCGACGGTACTTACCAACT
>JAYTAC010000528.1:0-1201 GCA_043737755.1 Spirosoma sp. | reverse complement strand
TTTGATAACCTTATAATCCGACAATACTTCCCATAAAGACCCATCAGCCGATAAGCGAACCTGTACCCATTGCTGTTTGTAGGCCACACCCACGCTGTAAACCTTACCATAGTGAGTGATTTGACCACCATTGGATACTTTTCGCGTATAGAGTTTTGGCTGTAAAAACGTATGCACGCGACCAATAGTAAAGTCAGTCGAGCTATAGGGACGTTTCGTAGTGGCTAAGGTGGGGAAAGCCATCAGGCGAGTCTGACCCTCTAAACGAAGTACAGGATAGGCTTCCCGCTGTAGTTGCAAAGCCCCATTCAGGCGGGCTTGCAGGTCGAGAAGGCTGGTCGCTTTGTGAATCTCAGCCCAGCGGGCGGTGGTGTCCTGCATTTTCTCAACCCGACCGTTCTGCTGAGGGCAAGCTGGTTTATTCCAGATCATATCTACGTCAATACCAATGAGCCATAGTGCCAATAGGGGGGTAAAATGGGCTGAGGGCGCACCCAGCGGTAAGCCATTATCGACCCGCATGGCCCCGGGCTTGCCCCAACGCAGGAAGATGCGAACCAGTGCCTGCTGAACTTGGTCAAGCGGTAGTTGACAAATTCGTCCGTAGGGGGAAAACGGGAGCCTCCAGACCGGCTCCGCTGTGTTGATCGGTAATCGTTAAATAACAGGCGGGCGTGCCATCGGCCAGCGTGAGGTTCTCTTTGGCATCCACTTGCCAGATGTTATGGGGAGCTTTGGATTGACCAATTGGGGGCTGGGCACGTTGTTGACGAGGTTTATTGAGGTTTTTTTGGCGGAACCACCGTTGTAGGGTGCGCGTGGCCGGGGTGCGATCAGAACCGTATCGATCCAGAAGTTTGAGTCGGATCAGGGGAGCACCCCAAGCGGGATGATGGCGTTTGAGCCAGAGGCTGGCCCGTTGCAACAGGGCTTCACTGGTCGGTTGTTTGGGGCCACAATTGGCGTAGGCTACGGTCAAATGCCCCTGCTTTTTGAAACGAGCAGACAAGTTGCGTACTGTAGCAAAGGGGAGTTGGACTTGTTGACTGATGTGAGCCAGACTGTGGCCTTGTTGTTTTAGGGCAATGAGTTGTTCTCGTTGGCCCATTTCGGTGGCGCGTCCCATGATAGCGGAATTATAAAAATCAAAAATACTTGACTTTGTGTCGCTAACAAACACATAACTTTAAGTCGCACAGCA
>JAYTAC010000527.1:0-1202 GCA_043737755.1 Spirosoma sp. | reverse complement strand
GGGGGGCCACGTCGAAGATTACGCTTTTAGCCTGCGCGTAGCTGACGGGCGTTAACTGTTGAGGTTGCTGACCCATGCGGGCAATTATGGCCTGCGCAAATTCCTTTGTGCCCACCTTCTCAGTGCTGATACCTTCGTCGTAAATATCGTAGGTATGTATGCCGTCTTCGAGGGTCCTGAGCCAGGCGTTGTGAATGCGTTCGGCGGCTTCGCGCTGCCCGACATGCACCAGCATCATGATGGCACCGAGCAGCAACCCCGACGGGTTAGCCACGTTCTGACCCGCCCGGCGCGGTGCCGACCCGTGAATAGCCTCAAACATGGCCACCTCCTGCCCGATATTTGAACTACCGGCCAACCCCACCGACCCGGCAATCTGGGCAGCTACATCCGACAGAATGTCGCCGTACAGGTTAGGCATCACGATTACGTCAAAGATCTCGGGCGTGTCGGCAAGTTTGGCTGCGCCGATATCCACGATCCAGTGCTCGTTTTCGAGGTCAGGGTACTCAGCCGCCACCTCATCAAACACCTTGTGAAAGAGACCGTCGGTCTGCTTCATGATGTTATCTTTGGTGAAGCAGGTCACTTTTTTACGCCCGTAGGCACGGGCATATTCGAAGGCGTAGCGAACAATTTTTTCGGTGCCCGGCCGCGAAATGAGTTTCAGGCATTGGACGACCTCCGCCGTTTGCTGGTGCTCGATGCCCGCATACAGGTCCTCTTCGTTTTCGCGCACGATTACCACATCCATGCAGGGGTGTTTCGTGCTCACGAACGGCGCATAGGCCACGCAGGGGCGCACATTGGCAAACAACCCGAGCATCTTGCGCGTGGTGACATTCAGGCTTTTGAAGCCTCCCCCCTGGGGCGTGGTGATGGGAGCTTTCAGGAAAACTTTCGTCCGGCGCAGCGATTCCCACGCCGACGGCGCAATACCGGCCGAATTACCACTCAGGTATACCTTCTCGCCAATCTCGATGGTTTCGATGGCGAGTTGAGCACCACCCGCCTGAAGAACATTGAGCGTGGCCTGCATAATCTCAGGGCCTATGCCATCGCCGTGAGCTACTGTAATGGGTATTTTCTCCATGCGCAGAAATTGTTTGCACAAAGAAAAGACAAAAAATCAATATGTTAGCTTTACTATCAAAAATATTTGTTTTACTATTTATCCATTAATCACGTCTTTCTCCAAACCA
>JAYTAC010000526.1:0-3335 GCA_043737755.1 Spirosoma sp. | reverse complement strand
TGCCCGCCAACCTGCCGCGCGGTCCGCTGACGATTGTGGTCGAAACGGCAGGGGGCAGCATATCGGGTAATTTTATCGTGTCCGGCACCCCCCAAATCAGCAGTATCTCGCCCAAAGTGGCCCGGCCCGGTGGCGAGCTAATCATCACGGGAACCAACCTGCTGAACGCTGTCGTGCGCATTAACGACCAGCACACAGACCGCAGCCGGACGGTTGTAAAAGACACCGAAATCAGGACGGTGGTGCCGCAGTTCGCTAAATCAGGACCCGTAACCGTGACGGTTTTCGATAAGTTAATCGCCACCAGCGTCGATACGGTGCAGGTGGTTCAGCCACCGTTTATCACCATCCTCGGCGCACCCGACGGCATCGCGGGCGACAAGCTATTGCTGACGGGACTGAACCTGCGCGACGTGTCGGCAGTGTCGATTGGCTCCGTTGCGGCCCCGTTCAAAATCCTGAGCGATACTCAGATCGAAGCAACCGTGCCGAAACTGCCCACACCGGGGCCGGTAGCCGTATCCGTTAATGGTCCGGGGGGGAATAACACGACAACTGACCCGTTCTTCTACTACCAGATTCCCGGCGACATCACCGTTACGCCGTTGCGTCAGTTGCGCAGCCGGACCATCACCATCACGGGTCAGAACCTGCACCGGATCACCGACGTGCGCATCAATGGCCAGTCAGTCCCGATTACGGATGGCGTCGAGGGGTCCCGGCTGTTCGTCAACGTAGCCGCCGACGGCACCAGCGGTCTCGTTACCGTCGTTAACCGGGCTGGCTCGGCTACGTCGGCCCGCCCGGTGGTAGTCGTGCAAAAACCATTCATCACCGACATTCTGCCCCCAAAAGCCAAACCCGGCGACCGGGTGGTGCTGCGGGGCGATTTTCTGCTCAACGCGCAGGTATTTTTCAGCGGCACCAACGCGGCAGCCGCCGACGGGGGAAAAGACGAGGACACGGAACAGTGGGTGCTGGTGCCCAACGGAGCGCAAACGGGGCCGCTGCGGGTCGTCAACGCGGCTGGCGAAACCCTGACGACTGCGTTCACCGTGCCGCGCTTAGTATCGAATGTCGATTTCAACCCGAAGACCGCCAAAGTCGGCGAAACAATCCTGCTGACGGGCCAGAACCTGCCGTCAGTACTGACAGTCCGGTTTGGTAACGATACGTCGGCAGCCGCCAAATTCCTGATCGACAGCGCAGGGCAGTTCATCGTGACCGTGCCCGCCGGGGCCACTACCGGCCCCATCTGCCTGACCAACGACGCCGGAGTCGTTTGTACCGGCGCGAGTTTTACGGCGGTGAAATAAAGTCAGAAAGTCGTAAGGCAAAAAAGGCAAAAAAGAGTAGAGGCAACTGATCGCACGGACAGTGCGGGACCCGAACCGGCGAATCTGGCCCGGTTACCAGTTGACGTAGCGAAATTGACCGGAGGGAATGAAATAGTAGTAGAAAATCAGGAGCAGATACCACGCCACGGTGAGTATACCGGCCAGCCCCAGTCTCATGTATTTGTACAGAAATCGGTACATAGGCTCAGAATGAAAACAGCCGGGCTACAAGTTGGCCAACGCCCGGCCAGCTATCTTTTTGAATAACGATGCAGGTCAAACAGTAGTAGTGGAAGGTGGCCAGCGTACCCATCCAGCGACCGGCTCCCCACCACCGGTCCGGCGTGATTACCGGCCCGGCAACCCGCCCGAAGCGGTGCCAAATTAACGCACCCACCCCCTGCAACGCTCCCCAGACGAGGTAGTGAGTCGACCACTCGTGCCACAGGCCCAGCACCAGCATGGCCCCCACCACCGCCACCACGGGCCGACGGGTCAGGCTCAACAGGGGCGTGAAGACGTAATCACGGCACCAGGCCGACAGTGATATGTGATACCGCTTCCAAAACTCATTCAGGTTGGATGCCAAAAACGGCGACTCAAAATTCTCCGGCACCCGGATACCGATCAATAGGGAGAGACCGATGGCCACGTCGGAGAAACCCGCGAACTGAACGTAGGCATTCGTCGCAAATCGCACGACGGACAGATAAGCGGCCACCGACGGATAGTCGGGTTGCAGGTGATTGACTAACTCACCAAGTTTATGGCTCAGCAGCATGTTGCCGATGACAACGATGCGGGCGTAACCGTACAGAATTCGCTCCAGACCCGCCGAAAACAGGGCCGTATCCCACCAACGCCGACGGCTGTCGCGGTGAAAATCGGGGAATCGGTTGATGGGGCCAATCAGCAGCGTAGGCAGGAAAAAAAATACGTCAGGTAATCGGCAAGCGTGTGAGCAGGCAGCGTCCGTTTATACTGCTCGATGGCGTAGTGAATCTGCCGGAACGTATAGTACGACAACCCCAGCGGAACCGCCGTTGCCACCCACCCGCGCCGAAGCGGCCACTCCGACTTGAAGACGGCCCACACTGCCACCGCCTGCCCGATGGCCAGCATCACCCGCCAGGCGGGGGTCAGCGTCGTCAATCGGCACAGCCGGTAAGTCAGCAGGGCCGTGAGCAGCAGACTAACCGCCGACAGGGGCGAAACAACCAGCATGAAGCCCGCCGTCAGACCCGCCACCGCCGGTAGCTGCCAGCGCGGGGGCAGCAGCCAGGACGCCGGAACCAGTGCCGGTCCACTGCACAGTATAATCCAGTTCAGTTCGGTCATCGGAGAATGCGGGGGCGGGCCGGGGCTATCTTAGTGGCTAACCAGTCCGAATAAACGGCATTGCCGAGGTGGTTCAGATGCGCGTAATCGGCGAAGTATCGAAACGGCATCGGTTGGTCGAACCGCCAGTAGTCGACGTGGTAATCGCGTTGGTAACGGGCAATCAGGTCTTGCAGCAACGGTGCCCGGCTCTCGCCGTGGATAACGATTTCCAGCATGGCCGGGCGCGGCAGGTGCAGCAACACCAGCCGGGTGCCGCGTTGCCAGAGTTGGTGCAGCGACGCGTCCACGGCGGGCAGTTCGCGGGCAGTTCGCGGGCAGTTCGCACGGGTCGGCTCCTGATTTCAGTCAGCGTGGGCGACACGTCGAGCGTATCTTTCTTATTCAGCCGGTGGTGCTCCGGCGGAAACCCCTGAAACAGATTTCTTTTCGGCCCGTCCGCCGTCGGCCAGCCCAGCCGGACTTTAAGAGTGGCTATCCGCATGGCCAAATGCTGGTTGAGGACTTCGGGCAAACGCTTGTTCAGCCCCGGTTTCATGGAATACGGCAGACGAAACAGCAGCAGGTTTTCTTCGATGCACAGCACATGGGGCGGATACCGTTCCAGCAGTTGAAAAATCGGCGATGCGTCCGTGAACCCCTCTACGTTAACGGCTTCGC
>JAYTAC010000525.1:0-1204 GCA_043737755.1 Spirosoma sp. | reverse complement strand
TTGTCGGATTTTACCCCACGGCAGCGGCCGACCGTCCCATCCCTCCCCTTGAAGGAAGGGGAGGGGCTTTTGACGCCGGAGGTTCTAGCCCCCCCCCTTCCTTCAAGGGGAGGGGTTGGACGGTCGGCCGCTGCCGTGGGGTAGCGTGCTGCCGTGGGGTAAATCACCGCCCTCACGACTTGACCGTTCTCGATTCCTCTTCCAGTTTGGGCACTGGATTCCGGTAGCTACGGATGAGAAAAAACAAACCGACCAGCACCAACGGAATACTCAACTGCTGACCGATATTGAGGTACATGGCCGCTTCTTTAGCGACCTGATCTTCTTTCAGGTATTCGTACAAAAAACGCAGCGCGAACACCCAGATCAGGAAAATACCGAGCATACTGCCAGGCGGGGTGCGTTGCTTCCGACGATTCCAAAACCACATCAAAAAGAAAAACAGGACCAAACACGACAGCGATTCGTACAGTTGAGCGGGATGGCGAGGTATTTTAGCATACTCATTGCTATTCATGAACACAAACGCCCACGACACATCCGTTGGGCGACCCACAATCTCGGAGTTCATCAGGTTGCCAAAGCGAATACAGGCACCCGCCAACGCTATCGTGATAACGATCCGGTCGGCGACCCACAGAAACGACTGCCCCGTGGCCCGGCTCGACTGCCGACGCGAATAAAGCCACAGGGCAGGCATAATACTGATGAACGCGCCGTGGCTGGCCAACCCCGCAAAGGGCGGCAGAATGACTTCGAGCGGATTTCGGAGCAGCACCTCCGGCTCGTAAAACAGAAAATGGCCGAAGCGGGCACCCACTATGGTGGCAACGACCATGTAAATCAGCAGCGAATCGGTATCGGCAACGGGCTTCCGCTCCTGCTTGAAAATATAGGTCATGACCTGCATACCGATCAGGAAACCCAGGGCAAACAGCAATCCATACCAGCGAACAGAAAACCAGCCAATGTGGAAAATTTCGGGATTAACGTCCCAGATAACGTATTGCAACATAACGAGTCGGGGTCAGTGCCGATTGATAACGGCCGGCCGACAAAGATAGGAATTGCGGGAAAGTTTTCAGCCGTTCCGGTGTTGGTCAGCCATGATGAAGTCGGTGCTGATCGGGTTAGTACGGGTGTATCAAGCGGTATTGTCGCCGTATTTGCCCAACGCCTGCCGCTACTCGCCTACCTGTTCGCA
>JAYTAC010000524.1:0-1205 GCA_043737755.1 Spirosoma sp. | reverse complement strand
AGGAAATACCGACGGGTAAAAAGCCGGATGCGGTGCTGTACGATGCCTTCTCGAAGCGGGTGTTTGTCTTCAACAACGAGGGCAACAGCGCGACGGTAGTCGAAGCCGCTACGGGCCTCGTAGCCGGTACCGTTGACCTCGGTGGCGCACCCGAAGCCGCCGTAACCGACGATAAAGGCCAGATTTTTGTGAACCTCGAAGACAAAAACGAAGTAGCCGTTTTCGATGCCAAAACGCTGGTTGTCAAGCATCACTGGCCGCTCGGCACGGGAGAAGAACCTACCGGGTTGGCTTTCGACAAGGTGCGCCACCGGCTGTTCAGCACCTGCCACAATAAACAGATGGCCGTGCTGGATTCACAGACGGGTAAGGTGCTGGCCACCGTCCCCATTGGCAGCGGGGTAGACGGAGCCGTGTTCGACACGGCAACAGGGTCGGCCATTTGCTCAAACGGCGAAGGGACGCTGACGGTGGTGCGGGAAACGAAACCCGGCCAGTTTGACGTCATGCAAACCGTGCCGACCCAGCGCGGGGCGCGCACCATCACCATCGACCCGCAAAGCCACCACGTTTTTGTTATCACCGCCGAGTATGGCCCCGCGCCAGCCGCTACCACCGACAACCCCAATCCGCGCCCACCCGTGCTGCCTGGCACATTTGTGGTGCTGGAATACGGAGCGAACTGATTACCCGATTGATGACGGTTTATTTGACTAACACAAGGAACAATGAACGCCCAAACTGCTCTGATTGGCGGTCTGCTCACCCTCGTGGGGGCGGGCGACGGGCAGGCCGACATCTACCGCCTTCACCCCGACGGCACTCTAACCAACAGCTTTCGGGATGCCTGGTTCGTGCCCCAGAAAACAAGCCCTGAACGGGATATTTATACCTTGCTAACCGCTTAAAGTCGTGAAAACAAGCGCACTAACTCCTCTTGCCCTGTTGATGTCCTCGGTTGCGGTGCCTGCTCAAGCCGATTCGCCAGGGCTGTTCATCGCTCAGTTTGACCATATGCTTGGCACCTCGCTGACCGTTAAACTGACGGCTACTTCCTGGGCCGTAGCCCGACTGGCTGAACAGGTACTGTTGGCCGAAATGGAGCGTCTTGAATCGGTATTGAGCAGCTATCGGTCCGACAGCGAGTTTAGCCGCTGGTTAGCCGCTCCGCTCAACGGTGCCGTCGCGGTATCCAGTGATTTACT
>JAYTAC010000523.1:0-1206 GCA_043737755.1 Spirosoma sp. | reverse complement strand
CGCAGGACATCGACACCCGCCGGTCGGGGGTGTCGGTGGCGAAGGCTAATCTCGGTCGGTTGCAGGCATTGAAAGACCTCCAGCAGGTGCGGGCACCGTTCGGCGGGGTTATTACGAGCCGCACGGCCGAGAACGGAAACTTGGTTTCGCCGGGGTCGGGTCAGCCGCTGTTCACGATTTCGGAATTAGGTACGTTGCGGGTGTTTGTCGACGTGCCGCAGGCGTATTTTCGCTCCATCAAAGTTGGGATGCCCGCTACGGTAGTCGTACCCGAACTGAAGCGGACGCTGGCCGGTAAAGTCGTCCGAACGTCGGGTGCGCTGCGGAGCGATTCGCGGACGCTGCTGGCCGAAATTTCCATTCCCAACCCGAAGCAGGAACTCCCGTCAGGTTTATACAGTCAGGTGAAGTTCGACATGATCTCGACGGATGCACCAGTTCTGATACCGGCTAATGCTCTGCAAATCACCCCGCAGGGACCGCGCGTGGTGGTGGTTGAGCCGGATCAGCGCATTCGATTTGTGCCGATCACACTTGGCCGCGATTACGGCACGACTATCGAAGCCGCCACCGGTCTGACCGGCCAGGAGCGCGTTGTGACCAATCCCAACGACCGGCTCCGCGATGGCCAAAAAGTCCGTTTTCGGAAGCCAGTTACCGAAAAAACGATTGTTCAGCGATGAGACAGGTTCTGATTTGTGGTTTGTGGTTCGTCGTTTGTGGTTGGTCGGCTCAGGCGCAGACCGCGCCCGTTTCGCCGAGTGGTGGAGCCGTTACATTACAACCGGGAGTAGGAACCGTTCAGCCATCAGCTCCCGCTGCAACCTCGCACGCAGAGCCGTTAGCCGCGATATCCGGTTCGTCAGGATTGCCTGTTGCCGATCTGTTCGTGAGCGGGTTCAACCGCTTCGCTGATCCGACGCTCGAATCATTGATTCAGTCGGGTATGGCCAATAGCCCCAATCTGCGGGCTGCGTTGAGTCGGCTGGAAGAAGCCCGCGTTCGGGTCAGGATTGCGCAGTCGTTTCTACAGCCGTCCGTTCGCAGTTCGGTCCTGATTACAACGCAGAGTTTATCCGAACATCGGCCTATTGCCATCCCGATAGCTGCCGATCGGTTGCCGCGCTTTCAGTTGAGTACGTTCCAGTTCCTGCCGGTGGATGCGACTTACGAATTAGACTTGTTCAAACGCATTCGGGGCGGCAT
>JAYTAC010000522.1:0-1207 GCA_043737755.1 Spirosoma sp. | reverse complement strand
GGACACCGACCAGCGTGGCGGGGTTGTAGCCATACCCCGTCAGGTCAGCCCAGAACTGGCGGACTTTGGCAAAGGGAACGCGGTAGTCAACGTTCAAGAGCACACTTTGTGCCTGGATCCAGGGTCCGTATTGCACGGGGGCATCCACCCCAGCGGGGAACTGACCTGTGAGCACGCAGCCACAGGCGCATTGGTGGGCTACCAGTTGATGTTCTTCCACAAAGAGCCGGGGCTGAGGTAGATCAAACACCTGTCGGCGGGCCACCACCTGGCCCGGCCCCTGAAGCGGCAAGCCGCACCGGTGGCATTGAGTAGCCTGGTGGATGTGGAGTAGGTCAGGTTGGTCGACGAAGCGGAGTGTCTTGCCAGGATGGCCGGGTTGTCCGCCGGGTTTTTTACCTGCCTGGTTTGGTAGAGCGGGCTTGATGAGGGGCTTTTTAGTCAATCCGTCAGAAGAAGGAGGCTTATGGGAGTTGGCCGAGCTTTGTGCCAGTCGAGTCCGTAGGTCCGTATTCTCTATCTCTAAGTCCTGGACATGGGCTGTCAACCGTTGGACTTCAGCTAGCAAGCTGTCAATCAACGCTTTTAGTGCTCCAATGTCGTCGGTCTCTACCACAAGAACGTATGAGCAAATTGCGTACCTAAACAGTTACAGAAAAACAAATCTGTTTCAGCAAAGCGCGTTTGATCTTTATTGATTTGGTCAAATGCTTGATAGACTTTTTTGTTGACAAGGTACTGTTTAAACTGTTGAATAAAATTATCTGTAGAGTCATTACCCAGAAGCTGATTTGTGAAGTCAGTCTCTTTTGTAACTGTGTTAACCGAAATTACTTGACTATTTCGCTTTGCTTTCAAGTAAGAGTATATCAATTGACCTTTCTGACCTACCCAAATTTGCGGATGTTCGGTTGAATATAGGGGGATTACTGCATTATACTGAAATAAGCTAGTTGATTCTTGCTTTGAAACTTGGTGTTCCGACCCAAATTGATCAATATAATTTTTTAGGTTATTTCTGTGGTAATTTATGTATGTGTATGCAACTTCTCCATTACGTTGAATAGTAATATGATTGTTAATGATACGCAAAATCGTACTCTTCCCGGACCCATTTTTTCCCGTCAGGATTAGATGACTGAACGGTTTGTAGTCGTGCAGTTCGATGTTGAAATCCCTGTACGCGTAACAGTCGTTCACGTACAGG
>JAYTAC010000521.1:0-1208 GCA_043737755.1 Spirosoma sp. | reverse complement strand
TCTGCCCCAGCCCGCCCAACACGATGAACAATCCGAAAGCCGCCATCTGCCCGAAAAACGGGCCACGGAAAAGTGCCGGATTGAACCGGACGAACAACTTGCCCAAGTTCTTGATGTACAGCAGCAGCACCACCACGCCCAAGCCGTACGAGGCCACAACCAGATAGAGCAGCAGCCGGAAATCAATCCAGCCCAGCGCGAAAATGACAATCAGCAGCACATTGGCGGTTTTCAGGTACACCTCGCGCATCATCGTGGGCACGGTGATGCGGGCGTGGTTGCGGCTGTACACTTCCAGAACGGTGATATAAACCCAGAAAAACGTGAGCGGGATGCTCAGGAAATGGTATTTGACAATCATCGGCGACTCCTTGGCAAAATACCCCGCAATAGTCTGCTGGAAACCCAAGTAGAGCAGCGTAAAAACCGCCAGCCCGATGAGCGGATACAGCAACAGGAACACCATGAAACCTTCGTGCTTTTGATCTTCGTTGCGGAAACGGGCAAAAAACCGGTCGGCGATGAATGGCGTACCCAAATGTGCCAGCGCGGCGAACAAGATACTGTTTTCCAAAAGCAGCCGCGACAAGGCCATCTGCTCAACGGACAGGTATTTGGTGGACACGAACAGTTGGTTCACAATCCCGATGCCCACGCCCACGTAGGCCACCAGGCTGGCCTTGAAACTCTGGCGGATGATGATACCCATTGCTGGATGTTGGGAATGAATGTTGGCCGGAGAGCCGGAAAATAGTATGTTTGAAAAAGGCAAAACCCGAGACCTCACAAGCTGATAATCGAAACAGTGAGAGAGTTTTATCTAACTTCCCACCAAAATGTCTTCTTCTTTTTGGCAGGGGGTTCGTACAATGGTTTGATTTCGTAGTCCTCAAACAAAGATGCCCACGGAATATAGCCGGCATCTATCTTGTAAAAGTCTCTCAGATTGACCTTTATTCTCATCTTATCTAAAGCCTTTCTAACACTGTCAGGAAGCTCTTCCATTCTCAAGAAAACAGAAGGACTTGCTACCAAATGATACATTATATCCCCCGAATGAGATTCAAAAGTTTTATCGTAAGACAATATTCCTCTACTAGCAAAAAATTTAAAATCTTTCAGATTTTCATCTGTGATATACGGCGAATAAGCATTCAATATTGGATTGATGCTGACTTCGCTAACAGGTAAAAATTCTTTAAAAAAAT
>JAYTAC010000520.1:0-1209 GCA_043737755.1 Spirosoma sp. | reverse complement strand
TACCCATCCTGAACGACATCGAAGCGATTCGGAACGGTCATACGAATCAGTTGGATCGTCGACTTCAGCAATTCTGCGACCAGCGGGGTGTTTTATTTGTGCCACTTCTGCCGGAGTTTCTTAAGTACAGAGGAAATGTAGCCGAACTATACGTTCCCTGCGACGGACACTGGTCCGAAAAGGGTGAACAGTTCGTTAGCGACGTGCTGCTGAGAAACCCAGCCTACCAGTCTTTGTTGAACTAACCAGAACGGGTGTCCCCATCGTATGGAAACACCCGTTCTGGTTAGTTCAACGCACGAGGTTACCAGACGTTTTTGAGGTTGCTGGCTACATACTGATGGTTTCGCTCTTTGTACAGCGACTTAGCGGTGCGGCCACTGCGCAGGGCCAGCACATTGTGGCTGAAAAGTCGGTACAGCAGGGCAATCGGCAGTAAGAGCACGAAGAACACGAGCGTCAGCAGAATGCGCGAGTTGACGTAACCCAGACCTTCCGCCAATTTATACCAGCCCCGGCTGATCCATTGCGCGAGGGCAGGCCACACTACCGTAACAACGCCAACAGCGGTGCCGACGTACAGGAGATACCGGTTCGGGTACGCAAAAATGTAAAGCAGCACAAGGCCCATCGCGATGGTTAGATTGGCCTTATACATGTCTAATTCGGATAAGCTTTTTTTCATAATCCCGCCATCAGAATAAGGTGTAGATGAACGGTGCCACCGCCGAGCCGCCCCCGATAACGAGTAGAATACCAAGCAGGAGCATGACAAGGATAATGGGGGCTAACCACCATTTTTTGCGCTCTTTAATGAATTGCAGCAAGTCGCGGATTGATTCCATTGGCGGATGTACTTGATTGACAGTAGGAAACCGGAGTGACAAGTGAGCGTGAGTAACAAAGCCGTGACGGTTTGGGTTGCAGCATGGGCGCAGAAAAGGGTACCCGTCAATCGAGAACAAACTCCTCCTGCCAGTTGTCTTTTTCTGGCCAGGCAGGCTGATTTTGTTTGGCAAACAAGTAGTTGCCAACGACCAGGTAATCCATTTCAGTACGCATAAAACAACGGTAGGCATCTTCGGGCGTGCAGACGATGGGTTCGCCCCGCACGTTGAAACTGGTATTGACAATGACGCCGTAGCCTGTCAGTTGCCGAAACGACTCGATCAATTCATAGTAGCGGGGATTGGTTTCCCGGTGCACAGT
>JAYTAC010000519.1:0-3348 GCA_043737755.1 Spirosoma sp. | reverse complement strand
CCGGTGCCGGTGCTGTGGAGGGTGTTGCGCCACCACAGACTGCCTGCCGCGACCAGATGTAGGTGATGGTACGGCCCGACTGCTCGGCGTAGATCGTGAAAGGCGGGGTGTCGGCGTTGACGCGCGACCCGGCATCGAGAAACTGGTTGGGACTGGTCGTCCAGCCCGTGATGCCGTTGGCGCGGTACTGAATCCGGCTGCCGTCGCCCCCGGTGGTGATGAAGGTGATTGCCCCGCTATTACAGTCGTAGGTCGGCATCAGCATCGTCAGCGCACTCGCCGGTGGCGTAGTCGCCGTTGGCGTAGTCGGCGGTGGGGTCGTAGTCGGTGAAGAGGGCGTAGTTGGCGTGGTGCCGTTGCAAACTACCTGCCGCGTCCAGTTGTAGGTGATGGTACGACCCGACTGCTCTACGTAGATGGTAAAAGGCGGGGTGTCATCGTTGACGCGTGAGCCTTCGTCGAGAAACTGATTGGGGTTAGTCGTCCAGCCCGTGATGCCGTTGGCGCGGTACTGAATCCGGCTGCCGTCGCCCCCGGCTGTATTGAACGTGATGGCTCCGGTGCTGCAGTTGTAGGTTGGGGTCAGCATCATCAGCGCACTCCCTGCCAAAGAAGGAGTTGTGGGGGGTGACGGAGCGGGGGTGGGCGCGGGCGCAAGCGCAGGCGCAGTTGGCATTGCACCCGTGCCGGGACAAACGGCGGTTTTGAACGGGCTGTAGGACAGGTCGGCCGACGTACCGGCGGGCCGGATCGACAGCGTCAGGGGGGCGTTGGATTTGTAAGCATCGGGAATCACCCAGACGTACCCATACTGATTGAAATCGTTGACGCCGAGTGCGTTGGCCACGTCCTGCCGAACCCGGTCGGCCGTTACGGTAGCAACTTTGGTGCCGTTGATGTATACATCGACCTCCTGCGATTTGCGCAGATCGCTCCGGTTGACAATCCAGCCCGAAGCGATATCGCAGGATGCAAAGTCGAGGTAGCCCCGGTAGTCGGTGGCAGCGGCTCCGGCGCGGGCTGAGCCACTGCCCGTCCGTTCCGTCATCACGGTCAGTGTCGTCGTTGCCGGATCGGACGGGGCGGCTGCTGATGTGCGCGAAACGCTGGTTTGGGACGATACTGATTGAAGCGTAACGGTCGATTTCTCGGCAAACAGGCTCTGGTCGTTGGCCTGCCCGTGACTGCGCAAAAGTCGAAAACTCGTACCGGCCGTTACGGACCGAAAACGCCCCCTGATGCGGTAGGTTACCTGGGGCTGCGATGCGTAGGATAGCGTACCGGCCACGTAATCGACAAAATCGCCCCCCGTCTGCTCGAAGCCCGGCGGCAGGATCATTTTCAGCGTGTAGGTATTGGAACCGGCCACAAAGGACAACTGATTAGGGGTTATGTTCAGCAGTTGAGCCGATATGGTCAGGTTAACTTCCTCATCGAGGTTGATCTGCCGCTTGTCGCACTGAATCGAAAAGCGGATGGGGTCGGGACCGACACCGGAAACCTTACCAATGCCGGACCGTTGCCTGGGCGGGGTTACGTTCGGGCTTCTGACCGGAATACCCGCATCGGACGTAGTGGGCGATGCTGCGGCCGGGCGGTGACGACCGACGGCCATCGGGGGAGTCGTGAGAGCATGTTTGGGGTCGGCGTAAATCGACTTGCTGCCGTGAATGGGTAAAACCAAACTAAGCAGGAGTATCAATTGCAATGGGGCATTAAAAAAATTAGTCATAGAGCGCAGGAAAAAAGTAAGCATTTTTATTGAATCCAGGCAAACCGCTGTGAACAAAAACTATACCAAAGCATAGGATTCGCAACAAAGAGACCCGGCTACAGCTTGAGCCTAACGGCGGTCGGCTATGTAATTACTTATCGAAAATAGGTCTATTGCTGGCTGGAAGTCGGTTTTTGCTTTTTTTGAACCGGGAAAGTACTAGAATATAAATGAGTTTCCCAATTTGATGAACAACCGCTTAATCAATTTATCTCTGGTAATGTTTTAAAACTTAGTGAAAAACCAGACTTATATGACTGACTGTTAATGAGTTTAACCAGAACCAGACGTATTAGGAAACACCGTTTTCGCCACATCCGGCATTGGCTGCTTAACATAAATTTAACTGCTTGTTTGCATCAACATTGATTCATTTCTGCTAAGTAGTGTACTATCGGTCGGCGTAAGTGTACGAGTCTCAAACAGCGAATGCGTCCGCCGACAACGCACAAAAAAAGCTTTGCTCCGTGGCCGTTTCGGTGGGCCATGAGTCCCCACAGACCAAACCACCACCGGAGAATTTGCCGGGCCAAACCGGTAAGAATCGGGATTTGACCGTATTTTTGCCCCCATGGTCAACGTATCACCCCGCGCTACACTGTTTTTACTGGGGGCTGTTTTATTGCTGGCGTTCGGTCTGCGGCTGTACCGGGCCGGTACGTATGGTGTCTTCTTCGACGAGAAAGCCACGCTGCTCGTCAGCCAGGGCGTTGTTGTCGAAGGTTACAACCAGAAAGACGTATTCGGCAAACCCCACTTCACCCCCGCCGAATTCTGGCGACCCAAAACAACGACCGATTACCTCGAAGCCATCATCCGGGGCGACATCGGCAACAGCCCGGCCTACTACGTCATGCTCCACGGCTGGCTGAGCGTGTTCGGGCTGGGCGACTGGTCGCTGCGGATGCCGTCGGTGCTGTTCAGTACGCTCACGGTGCTACTGCTGTTCGTGTTTGTCCGGCGGCACTTCCGGTCCGACGGTCTGGCGTTGGTGAGCGCGACGGTAGCGGCCGTGGAGCCGTTTTTTGTGTCCTACAGCCACATGGCCCGCAACTACTCGATGACGTTTTTTCTGACCCTGTTAGCCACGCACCTGTTCCTGCTGATCCTCGAACGAGGTCCGACGCCCGGCGGTCCGGCGAACCGGCAATCTCCCATCGGTCTTCATGTGGCCTACGGGCTGGTGTTCATCCTTTCGGTACTGTCGCACTACCTCACCGTGACCGTGTTTTTGTGCCACGGGCTATATGCACTACTCTACCTGCGTCACGTTCGGTCGTGGGTGGCGCTGGGGCTGGCGGGGATGAGCGGGCTGGGACTGCTGTCGCTCTGGTTTCTGTATGGCGGGGGCAAATACACGTTTTTTACGCTTAACGCCCAGGCCGATTTCTACCGCAGCATCGCCCTCACCAACCCCTACGGTTCGGAGTTTGGGACGATCCTGCCCGCCACGATTCCCAGCGTCGCCAAAAAAGCCGCGCCCATCTTCACCGATCTGTTCATCATCACCAACGGACTTGGCTCGGCCTTGGTCGGGCTGCGCAACTCGGCACTCGCGCTGGGACTGGGCGGGG
>JAYTAC010000518.1:0-3353 GCA_043737755.1 Spirosoma sp. | reverse complement strand
GCAGGTAGGCCCCGCGCACGGCAGCGTCCCAGAGCGGGGCGCGTTCGCCTTGCAGATACGGCAAAAACAGCAGACCATCGGAGCCGGGCGGCACCTGTTCGGCTTCGGTCAGCACGGCTTCGGTAGCCAGCCGGGTTAACTTCTCCGATACCCATTCCAGCACGTTGCCGCCGTTATTGGTCGGCCCGCCTACCACGTAATAGTCATCGTCTAAGATGTAGCAAAACAGGCGTCCCTGCCCGTCGCGCAGGGGTTCGCGAACGGTTTGCCGGATGGCTCCGCTGGTACCGATGGTGAGCGTGGCCGTACCGGGTTTGATGGCCCCCGCGCCAAGGTTGGCCAAACACCCGTCCGACGCGCCGATCAGCAGCGACACGCCCGCCGTCAATCCAGTTGCGGATGTCCCCAGCGACGGTTGATACAATCGCTGATGGGTTGTCGGGACGGGGGTTGAGAGTTGCTCGGGCCGAACACCCGCATAGTCCATCGCGCTTTCGCTCCACTGTTTTCTGTGCGCATTGAACAGACCCGTGGCCGTCGCGATGGAATAATCGACCTCGAACGCACCCGTCAGTTTATGCCACAAAAATTCTTTGATAGATCCGAAACGGGCCGTTCGGCGGAGCAAACGCGGGTCGTGTTCGCGCAGCCACGCTAATTTACAAAGCGGAATCATTGGGTGAATCGGCGTTCCGGTTTCCTGGTAAATCGCCCGACCCAGTTCTGCCTGATCGGTACGGAGTGTTGTGGCCTGGGCCTCCGCGCGGTTATCAGACCACAAAATGGCATTATCGAGCGGGTTGCCATCAGCGTCCATCGCCAGCAAACTGTGCATGGCCGTGCTGAACGCGATATGCGTAATTGCGTAACCGACCGCAGCCACCTCCCGGCTTACCTCGCCCATGACCGCCACAAACGCCGACCAGATTTCGGCCGGGTCCTGCTCGGCATAGCCCGGCTCTGGGTTGAGGGTAGTGAGCGGTACTGACGCATGGGCAACGATCCGGTCCAGATCATCGGGACGCAGGGCAAGGGCTTTGACGTTAGTGGTACCGATGTCGATGCCAACGAAACAATTCGTACCGGGTGGGTTCATCCACCAAATCAACGCATTTTTTGGTTTCGTTACGGCACGTAGGTTTCCAGCACCGTCATATCGCCATCGGGCGAATCCACGCTGGGAACAAGCGTTACGTTGCTGATCGAGGCCGGAATCAGGACGCACTGACCCATGTTGAGCGGTACACTATAGCCACCCGGCGCGTTAACGGTCAGCCCGCCCGACACGCAGATCAGCACCACAAACGAGTCGAGATGGGTATAATCGTGTTCTACTTCCTGGTTGAACGTCAGCACGTTGGTCACGAAATAATCGCTGGCAACGGCATTGACGCTTTCGTTGATTTTACGCTCGTACTGCGTTTTGTACTCGTCGTAGTGATGGTAGTCGATGGCGTCGACGGCGAGGTCGGTGTGGAGTTCGCGGGTCTTGCCGGTCGTGGCGTCGACGCGGTCGAAGTCGTAAATGCGGTAGGTGGTGTCGGAGGTTTGCTGGATTTCGGCCAGCAGCAACCCCTTACCGATGTAGTGAACGCGTCCGGCGGGCAGGAAAAAGACGTCGCCCGCCTGCGCCGGTTCGATGTTCAGAATGTCCTGAATGGTGTTATCGGCAACGGCTTTGACGTACTCCTCTTTGGTCACCTCGCGGTTGAAACCTGAGTTGAGCGTTGCTCCTTCGTCGGCCTGCATGATGTACCACATCTCAGTTTTACCATGTCCAACGCCCCGTTGTTTGGCCAACGCGTCGTTGGGGTGAACCTGAATGGACAGGTCGTCATTAGCGTCTAAGAATTTGATGAGCAGCGGAAAGCGGTCACCGTATTGCTCGTAAACGTGCTTTCCCACCAGATCGCCCTTGTACTGGGCCACCAACTCCCGCAGCGATTTACCCTGCAAACCCCCTTCCTGCACCACCGACACGTTGCCCTCTACGTCGGACACTTCCCAGGTTTCGCCACAGTTCGACAGCGGTCCATCCGGGCCGGACGAGAAGTCTTTACCCAGCACAGTTTTCATTTTCTGGCCACCCCAGATTTTGTCTTTGAAAATGGTCTCGAACGTGAGCGGGTAAAGCATAAAGGGAATGAAAAACGGGTTATCGGGCAGCCATCGGCCCATCTCCTTGTTCACTAACTGGTGAACAGCGCATTTGTTAGTCGGTGTGCTTACTCCTTCACGCTCTTCAGATACGCCATACTTTGCGGCACCTGCGTGGCAAACGACGGACTTTCGTCTTCGATGTAATAATGTTTGATACCCGCTTTTTTGGCAGCTTTCAGCACGGCGGGCATGTCGATAGCACCCGTGCCAAGGGTCACGTCGTTCTCCACCGGTGTGCCCCCCGACAGGTTGCCCGGTATGCCCTTGCGCAGGTCTTTGAGGTGCATCAGCTTGAACCGATTGCCGTATTTGGTGAGCAATTCCTCGGGTTTTTGTCCCGGAAAAGCCGCCCACAACAGGTCCAGCTCAAAGCTGACGTAGCGCGGGTCGGTGTTTTTGACGATGTAATCGAACAGGGTGCCGTCTTCGTGCTTCGCGAATTCGTAGCCGTGGTTATGGTAGCAAAACGTGAGGTCAAATTCGTCTTTGAGTTGCTTACCGATGCGGTTGAAGTTCTTGACGGCGGCTTTGGCATCGTCTAATGTGAACGGTGGTTTTTTCATAATCCACGCCAGCATCACATACTCTGCCCCCAATGTTTTAGCGTTTCGGCCTACTTCCCGCAGTTTGTCGGGGTCCAGCAAGTTGTCGTATCCCGACCCCGTGCTGGAGCAGCGCATCCCGCGCTCATCGAGCATCTTGCGCGACTCAGCGGCCGTTTTCCCCGCGAACACCCCGCATTCGAGGTCGGTGATGCCCAACGCCCGGATGCTGTCGAGCGACGCGGCCGGGTTTGTTTTCATGCCCCGCCGGTAGGTGTAGGTCTGCATACCAGGTGTCTGCGGGAACACCAGTCCGGTCGTTTGGGCGACTAATTCACCCGCGTTGAGCGTGACGAGAAGCATTCCGGCGGTGGCCGCCCGGCTCCAGTTATTGATACGATTCATGGCTATTTTTAGGGTATAAGCTGCGAAACAACATTTTTTTGTCCTTCAAAATAAAGGTTGAACTCCGTTGGTTTTACTGACGACTTACCTATGACCACCTGAAACACGGGAGAAGAGTGCTCGCTTCAGCTGTCCGATCAACGGCCGTCAGGAGCCGTTTAACAAAGTATAACACCCCGAATAAAAGCCGTTCCACTACCTTTACCAAGCGAAATAAACCGCCAAAAAATGCGATTGTCCGGCAAC
>JAYTAC010000517.1:0-3359 GCA_043737755.1 Spirosoma sp. | reverse complement strand
AATCGAACCCGATACGTCCGTTGTTTACTTTAATTCTGACCTGGATTGTGTGCCCGTCGTCGAGGGATTCTTCGGCCGCGAATGTGTGTCCGTCGAGTGGGTTGAGGACGGTAGTAATCGCGTTGGTGGCGGATTGCTGGAGCCGGGCCATGTAGTGATGCACGGTGGGTAAACCCTGCTGGCGGACGAGATTTTGCAGGGCTGTTTCGCCCGCCCGCAGCGAGGCTAACGCGGCTTCGATGTCGGCCTGGTTTTCCGGGAGCGCACGGGTCGGGTAGGGGGCACTCGTAAAGCGGTGTTTCAACCCGATTTCGACACTGTTTGGGCCATTCTCCCATAGAAATACGCCGTTTTTTACCGCATACTGCGGCTCCAGAATAACGCCTTCTTCGGGTAGTGACGTGGCGTCGGGTGGCATGGAGCCGGGCACTTTACCGCCAATCTCGGCGTGGTGGGCGCGGTTGATGACATAACCAATTAGTTGAGCGTCGTCCGTGAAAACGCCCTGTAGCAACGTCACGTCGGGCAGGTGCGACCCGCCATATTTGGGGTGATTGGTGATGAGCACGTCGCCGGGGCCGAGCGGGAGTTTGGCTAAGCAAAGCCGCGCACAAACGCCCAAACTGCCCAGATGCACCGGAATGTGCGGTGCGTTGGCCACCAACCGGGCGTTGGCATCGAGCAGGGCGCAGGAGAAGTCGAGCCGTTCTTTCACGTTGGTCGAAAACGCCGTCCGCTGCAACTGAGTACCCATCTCTTCGGCAATGGCCCGGAACCGCTGGGTGAATAATTCGAGCTGGATAACGTCGCTCTGCTTTGTTTCGGCAGGCGTTTCCACATCCGCCACGCAGTCAATCATCACGTCCCGGCCATTCTGCACCACAACCCGCCAGCCGGATTCGACAAAGGCCGAGGAAGTCGCGTTTAGCAGCATGGCCGGACCCCGAAACGTATCGCCCTCCTGCAACTGCGTCCAGTCGTAAGCCGGATGGTTGCCCGCCCGAAACGAAGGCACCGCGTGACGGTGGCTCACCGGCGGACTGCTGACCGGCAATTCGTCGGCAACGGTGCTGACAACAACGCGGATGCTCTCGACCTCAATAGTGCGCGGTTGCCCGTCCGTGTTTTCAGGGTAATGGCCGTATCGTTGCTGGTATCGCTGCCGGAACAGATCCCCGGCCCCGGCGTAGTCCGTATGGGGCAGCATCACGTCGACAACGGACTCCTGACCCTGTAGGCGCATAAACAACGTTACTGATTTCACGCTGACGGGTGCATGGTCGGCCACGTCGCTGCGTAATTCGGCCAGTGCCCGTTCTGTCAACTCGTTCACTAAATCGGGCAGTTGCTTTCCTATTTCGGCCAGCGGCCGAAGCACCGTCCGCGATGCCATCCGCTCAATTATTGCTTGACCAATGCCATAAGCACTCAGCAGCCCCCCGTCGAACGGCAGAATGATCTGCTTCATGCCCAGCAGTCGGGCAACGCCACAAGCGTGCAGGCCACCCGCCCCGCCAAACGCCAGCAGACTGTATTCGCCGGGGTCGAAGCCACGGGCAATGGAGATTTTTCGGATTGCCCCCGCCATCATTTCGTTGGTAATCCGCTCAAATCCACGCAGCAGGTCTGCCGGGTCGGGTCTCATACCGGTTTCTGTTTCGATCTGTTGGCTGACGGCCTGCAAGGCGGCCTGGGCTTTTTCGGGAAACACCGGAATGCCAAACTGGTTCGGGTGCAGTTTGCCCAGCATCAGGTTTACATCAGTCATCGTGAGCAGTGGCGGCTGGCCGGGGCTATTCATGCCGTAACATGCCGGGCCGGGACTGGCCCCCGCGCTGTGCGGACCAACCCGCAGCCGGGCATCGGCGAACCAGCAGACCGACCCGCCCCCGGCCGCAACGGTTTCAATGGCCAATGCCGGAAGCTGTAAATCGAACGGCCCGATTTTGGTGGAGAAGCGGTAATCGGGCGTTCCGTTGTAGTGGGCGGCATCGGTGCTGGTTCCCCCCATGTCGAAGGTCAGCACCCGCTCATGCCCAAGCCGACGGGCAACGGCCGCCGAGCCAATGACGCCCCCCGCCGGTCCACTGAGTAAGCTGTCTTTCGGCTGGAACAAATCGGCCCGAACCAGACCACCCGCGCTGGTCATAATCCGCACGGGCTGGTTGCCTGTTTGTGTCCGCACGTTATCGAGATAGGACCGCAGCACCGGTGTCAGATACGCGTCAATTACGGTCGTTTGGGTACGGGCAACGTAGCCGGGCGCGGTTGAAACGTCGGTTGAGCAGGTGATGAGCGGAAAACCGGCCTGAGTGAGCGCGGCATGAAGCTGGTGTTCGTGCGCCGGATTGCGGTAGGCGTTGAGCAGCGAAATGGCTACCGCGTCGGGCTTCATCTGCCGAAGCTGCCCCACCAGTTCGGCAATGGTAGCGTCGGATACCGGGGTTACAACCTGACCATCGGCGGCCATGCGCTCATGAACTTCCAGCACGGCGTCATACAGCACGTCGGCGGGCGGAATGGCCAACTGAAACAGGTCCAGCCGTTGCTGCGTCCCGATTACAAGCAGGTCCCGGAAGCCTTTTGTGACCACTAAAGCTACCCGGCCACCGGTGCGTTCGAGCAGGGCGTTGGTGCCTTTGGTAGTGCCGAGCCGCATCTCCAACGGTGGAAACGGTTGATTCAGGGGCGTTTGGGTGAGCAGACGAGTGGCCAGCACGGGAGCTTCCTCGCCCGTGTAGAGTTCGATGGTGCCATGTGTCAACTGGAAATTGTGCCCGGTCAGGCCACTCAGCACCAGCGTACCGTCCACGCTCAACGACCTCACCGTAAATACCTCATCGGTCTCTATAATCCGTACCGTATAGCCATCGAAAATTGGGGCTGTCAGCCACGGAGCTTTTACATGATAGGGTTGGCGACTGAAGTCGCCGGTACATCGCAGCCTGCTGCTGCTGAGTACTTTCGTGCGATGCAGGTTCCCGGCCGGGTCGCGGGCAAGGCCGTCGGTGAAGGTGCCGCCGGTATCGATCCAAATTTGCCACATAAGGTATCATGGACCGGGGCGCGTAGCCTCCGGTCCGTTGGTGTATTGTCAGTTCATCACTGTTAGGCCCGCCTGCCGGTAACGCGTCAGGACATCAGCATCGGCCAGGTTGTCAGTAACCAAAACGGTAAACAGGCTCAGGGGCGCAAAATTGACGTAGTTGTCGGTTTCTAACTTCGAGGAATCGCACAACAGATACGTTTTCTCCGATTGTCGGGCCATCGCTGCGGCCGTGTCGGCTTCGCGTTCGCTGTTGGCACTCAGGCCATTTTTCAGCGAAATGCCGCCCGCTCCGATAAACGCCCGGTTGGCG
>JAYTAC010000516.1:0-1215 GCA_043737755.1 Spirosoma sp. | reverse complement strand
TCAGCTAGCAAGCTGTCAATCAACGCTTTTAGTGCTCCAATGTCGTCGGTCTCTACCACAAGAACGTATGAGCAAATTGCGTACCTAAACAGTTACCTTCAAATCATCAATGGACAACTTCATACGACAAAATTAACCCGTCACAACAAGTCTAATTAATCACCGTCTTAAAAAGCCGCGCCAGTTGAGCCTGAGCGCGGCTTTTCAGTGGCCTTTACTGTACGGCGATAATCACCTAATTCATTCTAACAATCGTCAATCCTAATCCATAGATATGTGTCCAATGTTGGCAACCACCCAAAATAGCCTCGCTTACGCCAGTGAGTGCCGGGCCGTCGGCCGTTCGATAGGATTGGACCGCTGGTGAAGTCGGTGGTCTAACCACCGTTAGCGGTGCATTTTTTTCAGCACAAATTCTTCCAGCGACTGTTCGGCGGGATTATTATTGACCTGCCGCAACAGCGATACGTGCGTGTCGTAAAGTAGTGGAAGCCAGGTTGTGCCGACTGATTCGAGTTTGTCGGGAATGATGGTACGCGGCAATACCGTAACCCCCATCCCCGCTTTTACGGCCGCCACCGTACCAGCATAACTCGGGCTACTGTACACCAGCCGCCACGGAATACCGGCTGTTTCGAGGGACTGAATGGCCCGTGCCCGGTATACACAGGGCTGCGGAGACAGCACCAAGGGCAACGGTACGTCTTTGTCGCGGTTACGTAAGTAGTCTTTCCTGCCCACCCACTCCAGTGGTTCCGACCATACATCAACCCCGTTGGGGAAATCTTCCGGGCGGCTCATTTTCACCAGAATCAGGTCGAATTCGCCCCGTTGAAAACGCTCGAACAGGTTAAGCGTCAGATCACATTCTACCTTGAGCAACACCCGCGGGTGCAGCCGCGAAAAGTCGACCAGAATGTCGGACAGAATCGCGCTGGCAAAATCTTCGGGCAGACCGAAGCGTACTTCACCCGCCACTTCGGGTTGTTTGAAACGGTCGAGGGCTTCGCGGTGCAAGGCAAAAATCTGCCGGGCGTAGCCCAGAAAAACCTCCCCCTCACTGGTCAGCGAAAGAATCTTCCCCCGGTTCACGAGCGTCTTCCCCAAAATCATTTCGAGCTTGGCAATCTGCTGGCTCACCGCCGACTGCGTGCGCCCCACACGGTCGGCCGAGCGGGTAAAACTGCCCGTATCGGCTACGGCCAGAAAACAGTG
>JAYTAC010000515.1:0-1216 GCA_043737755.1 Spirosoma sp. | reverse complement strand
CGCCCGGTACTCCGGCGGGTAGTTCGCGGAAGAAAACCAGCCCTGTGTACATGAAATGACCTTTACCGTGTTTGGCGTAGAGCAAACCGCCAAGTTTGGCCGCTTCGTTCCGGTCGTTGGCTGAGAAAATGGGTTCGTAGTCTTTGGCCCATTCCTGCGCGAAATAGATACCGCGCTCCTGCACCCAGCCGCTGAAATCGGCGTCGGTGATTTTGTTGGGCGTGTTGAGCAACGGGTGCTGCGGATTCACGAACGTCATGTTGGCGTCCTCTTCGGTCACGCGTTCGCGGCCAATGGTGAACGGGTAGGGGCCGAGGGGCGGCAGGGGCGGTTCGTTGCGCAGGAAACCACTGCTCGGCGTCACGTATTGCACAATTACGGTCCCGCCGTTTTTAACGTACTCCATCAGCTTGGGCTGGAAACGGGCCAAACCCGGATCGGTGTTGTAGGCCCGGACGCCCGTGATGATGGCGTCGTAGTCCGCCAGATTACCGTTCAGTTCGGTGGGACCGAGGACGGTGACGCGGCAACCCATTTGTTGCAATGCGGCCGGAATCTCGTCGCCCGCGCCGGGGATGTAGCCGACGTTTTTGGCCGTCACCCGCACGTTTAACTTCACCAATCTCGCTTCGGCGGGCGGGAACAGCGTCTGCGTGGGAATGTGCTTGTAGGCCACGTAGCGCAAACCGGTCGTGAAGGTGCCGCTGTCCGTAGTCATCACTGCCTGTAATTTGCCGTTGGCAGCGTTGGTCGTTGGCGACAGCGAAAACGACACGCGCTGCTCGTCGCCCTTGTTTTTCAGGTCGAACGGCAGCGATACCGGCGTGACGCGCCAGCCCGTCGGCACAGTCAGGGTCAGTGTTCCGGTTACTCTGGCGCGACCGGCTTTCAGGATGACTTCGGCGGTTTTGGGCGTATTTTCTGAAAAGGTGAACACGCGTTCGGTGAGGTTGGCCGTTACGTCGGGCTGCACGATGAATGGCCGGTAAATTTCGCCGTCGACGGCGTCGGTCGATTTATAAACGATTGGGCGCGTGAATGTAAACTGCTGTCCCTCAATCTCGAACGTATAGTCAGCGGTGAGCGCGGGCGGATTTTCGGGCAGGCCGATGAGTTGCTGGTTGTCGACCTGAAACACGCCCTTATCAATCGGCTTTTCGAGCCAGTAGGGTTGCGAGATTTTCTGCGTCTTTGGAATAGTTAACGTCGTCGGCAG
>JAYTAC010000514.1:0-1217 GCA_043737755.1 Spirosoma sp. | reverse complement strand
GATGGGGTTCATCAGGGCATTCCGCTTGCCGTTCCTGAATGGTTTTACCAAATATGGTTTGGTATCCATTTTCAACAAGCAACACTAACTCAGCGAACCGTTTCTGATCCAATCCGGTAGCTGAACGCCATTGGTGTTCATTCTTCAAATCATCAATGGACAACTTCGTACGACAAAATTAACCCGTCACAACAAGTCTATTAGCTTTTTGCCATATATCGGTGCCTTATTTTTGCTTGTCTCCTAAAAATCACTTCCTTTGTTAAATAGCAACCATTAGTGACTTGTTGTAAGCACCTGGCAAATACTATTCTGCTGAATTAGTTGCTACAGCTGGCCTAAACTACCACAGTCAGGGCCGATCAGATCGGTATAGTGCTGATTCATCGGTAATTGACATCATATTTGGCCGGTTGTGCGTTTGTACATGAAGTGTGACCCACATTGCTTGTTGTAGTCAAACAAGTATAAACTCTTGAATTTAAGTCAATGGAGAAGGACGAGAAAGTAAGACGGAATCGGGCGAAGACTACTCAGCGTATCGTTGAAGCGTTGGAGGAAGTGATTGCTGAGCGGGGTCTCGAAGGCGTAGGCGTGAACCGGGTGGCTGAGAAGGCTAATGTCAGCAAAGTGTTGATCTATCGGTATTTCGGCGGCATGGAAGGCTTGCTGGAGTATTACGTGAAAATGGGCAAGCTTTTCCCGGTTTTTAATCCCGCCGTACTTGACCAGATTCGTCCTCTGCATGAGTCAGACGTAGCCCGCATCTGGTATCGTCAGGTTATTCAAACGTACCGCTATTTCCGCACGTTCAAGGCAGCCCGTGAGATACTGAAAGCCAGTGTCATCGAGAATGATTCTATTGCTGAAACAACAGCCCGTGCTCAGGACGAAGAGATGACACGACTTGTCGATCAGTTGTCGTTTGTTAAAGGAGCTGATACTCAGGCGATTTCGGCCGTTATTCTCGGCGCAATGACCTACCTGACGATTATGGCCCAGAATGACCGGACAATGATCAGCATTGATTTACGGAGCGAAGAAGGCTGGAAACGTATTGAAGACGCCGTGAAAGCAATTTACATAGCACTCAACCGGATGGCCATCCAATCGAAAGATGTTGACCTGGAACTCCAGTCTGTTCATCTGCCAATGGCGCAGTGGTAGTGTTTTAGAAAAGTACAAACAAAGTGGCCCGCTGCTTCGAAGCAGCGGGC
>JAYTAC010000513.1:0-1219 GCA_043737755.1 Spirosoma sp. | reverse complement strand
GAAAGCGCGGTCGTCGGCTATCCCCACGACATCAAAGGGCAGGGAATTTACGCCTACGTCATCATCGACCAGATGCCCGACGACCACGACGCCGACCTAACCAAGCGCGATATCTTAGCGACGGTGAGCCGGGTGATCGGGGCCATCGCCAAGCCCGACAAGATTCAGTTCGTAACGGGCTTACCCAAGACGCGCTCCGGCAAAATCATGCGACGCATCCTGCGTAAAATTGCGGAAGGCGAAACAGGCAGTCTCGGCGACACCTCAACCCTGCTCGACCCGGCCGTAGTAGAAGACATCAAGGCGGGGGTAGTGTGAGTCAACCAAACGGGTAAGGTCTTTGAGAAACGCCGGGCCATTGGGTCCGGCGTTTCTGTTATCTTTGACAACGATGAGCACAAAAAAAGACCCCAAGTTATTTGCCATCAGGCGTTTAGAGGTCAGCCAGATTGGGCCGTTCGCTCAATTGGATATGACTTTTCCTGACAAGCCCGCTCGGGACAAAGCGGAGATTCATATTCTGACAGGTGAAAACGGCACGGGTAAAAGTACGGTGTTACAAATGCTCGCCAACTGTGTGCCTAACAAAAGTAGACTGCTCCGTAAAAAAGTGTGGCCACATGTAGTATCGAACTACAAAATTACCTTCTCCAATGAGGTGACCGCCACCTATCAAGGAATGTTAATTTCTGCTCCAAGTGAATATGCGAGAGCATACAGAAAAGGTAAGGTAGACTTACTACCTAACTATTTTCCTGAGCAATTCATATGGGCTTATGAAGACGATAAGGAACGGTTTGGCTTTGCTCTTTTTGCCTACTCCGGCTATCGTAAACTATCCGACTCAACCGTCGAAGCCATCAGTGACCTCAAAGTAAGCCCATTCGAGAATGCACTTGATTTTGATAAGTCGACTGACACTAAAACTTTTGTAAACTGGTTAGCCAACAGCATTGCAAGAAGTGCGCTGGCCATGGCTAAGGGACGATCTGAAGACCGGGCGCGGGCAGAAAACTATGACCTGCCGATTAAGCAACTCGAAAAGGTGATCTCGGATATCACCGGTCAGCGAATCAAGTTTGAACTACAGGAAGATCCATTAGCCATTCTAATCCATGTGGATGAGCAACCGCTGGAGTTTGAGCAGTTGCCCGATGGCTTAAAATCAATAGTTAGCTGGCTGGGCGACCTGATTATGCGCTTAGACCGTATCCAGTGG
>JAYTAC010000512.1:0-1221 GCA_043737755.1 Spirosoma sp. | reverse complement strand
ATGACGTGAATCGGGCTGAACAGGTTTTCCCACTTCCAGCCCGCCAGCAACGGCACGGCCACCGTCAGGATGATGGGGATGTGGATGGAAACGATGTAAGCAACGGCCTTTTTGAGGTTCTGATAGATGCGCCGACCCTGCGCGATGGCCTCCACCATGCTGCCAAGGTCGTCGTTGACCAGCACGAGCGACGCGGCCTGTTTAGCCACTTCCGTCCCGCGATGCCCCATTGCCACACCGATGTGAGCCGCTTTCAGGGCCGGGCCATCGTTGACGCCATCGCCGGTCATGGCCACTATTTCGCCGTTGGCTTTGAGGGCATTTACCACCCGCAGTTTGGCTTCGGGAAACATCCGGGCGAACACCGCCGTTTGCGCTGCCTGCTGCCGGAGGGTAGGTTCGTCCATGTCCATCACCTGCTGACCCGTCACAAACGCACTGGCACCGGTCAGGCCCACCTGCCGGGCAATGGCGCGGGCCGTTTCGGGGTAATCGCCGGTGATCATTTTCACCCGAATACCCGCTTCCGCAAAGGCCCGGATGACCGCGCCCGCGTTGGGTTTGGGCGGATTTTCGAGCGCGATCAAACCCAGAAACGACCAGGTGAACGCGTCCTGTTCGGCGGGGAAATCGGGTGTCAGGTACGTTCCCCGCGCCACGCCCAGCACCCGAAGGCCGTCTTCCGACAGTTGTTCGGTCATGTTGCGAATGCGTTCGGCCATAACCGGTTCGAGTCGACAAACCGCCAAAATGTGCTCGACAGCCCCTTTCCCGGCTACAATCAACTCGCCGTTGGGCGACTGCCGGACGTGAGTCATCATCGGGGGCGTACCGGACAGCGGATACTCATGAACCATTGGGTACGCGGTTGCCGCCGGGTCGCTCCCGATAAAAGCCTTTACGATAGCTTTCTCCATCGAATCGAAGGGTGTGGTTTCGCTGGCCCATCGCGCGTAGGCCAGTACCGATTTAGCCGTGTCGGATAACGTATCAGGCGAATCCACGCCGGATAGCGAAACGAGCGAACCCGTCGCGCCGTCGTAGAGTTGGCGGACGCTCATGCCGTCCTGGGTGATTGTGCCAGTTTTGTCGGTGCAGATCACCGTGGCCGAGCCGAGGCTCTCGACCGTTTGGGGTTGTTTGGTCAGGACACCCATGCGGCTCAGACGGGCGGCTCCCAGAGCCATAAAACTGCTGAAGGCCACCGGAATTTCTTCGGGC
>JAYTAC010000511.1:0-1221 GCA_043737755.1 Spirosoma sp. | reverse complement strand
CGTAGGAACCCGTCGAGAGCGTGGAGTCGGCCAATCCGAATTTCTCCCGCCGACGCCCCACGTATGCTTCAAAAATACCCCGCCGTACTTTCACGTAGGCTTCCGGCAGGGGAAACGCATTGCCCTGCTGACCGATGTTGCCAACGATGTTCAAGCCATAGCCAACGGCAAACGAGGAGCTACGCCAGCGGGTATTGGTCCGCTGCGTGGAGTCGTAGTCACTGTAGATACCCGCCCGAAACGTCAGCGCGGGCGACCGGAGCGGGACAATGCCGTACTGATTCGACCGGAGCCAGAACGGAGTCTGCGTCGATGAGGAGCCAAACCCACCCACCTCAACCGAGTATAGGTCGGGCGAACGAATGGTCTGGGCTTGCAGCGAACAGGCAATATTAGTAAGTATGACAACTACGCAGGATAAACGAATTATATGGCCAACACGCATTGAGTAGGGGGAGTCAGGGGCGAGTACAACGCGCAATAATAATGCCGCGCGTCCACCTTTGTTGCCAGCGGCCGTATTTTCTGAGTATACGACGGGCCGTTAAAGGTAGGCATAAACGCAAAAAGCCGCGCTCAGGACGCGGGATTAGACGACTGACACACTATTTTCAGATAACAGTCAAATCAATTTTCTGGCACGACTAACTTGTCTTCACAAGTCTCCTTTGATGACGCGGACGTCAATTCGGAACGGCTCGTTCTCTATAATCTTCACCCCATCGCTGAAACTGGGGTGAAGCGTATGTAAGAGATAGTTACGCGACCGGCTGACAATGGCTGAAGGAACAGATACAGTTAAGACATCAGGTTGCTTCAGCCAATCTAACAGATAAGCGGGCAGTGCGTCATCAGGCTGCTCGTCGGGCCAGTTTTCAGGGAGTTCAGTTAATGAAACAGCCCGATATTCTTCGGGTATGTCCAATACCAATAGGTGGAAGTTGGGTATGAAACTGGGATTGAGGTGGGCTACCACCTCCAGAAGAGCCAATTCCGGGGTTGCCGAGGTGTAGAGGATCGGCACTCCCTTGGGGTTCCAACGGCCACCCGCCCGCCGGGACCCCTCGGCTGACAGTGGCTCGGCGATGTATGTGCTCTTGTAGAGTCGGTAAACCAGCATCGGACGGTAGTTGGCTCACGAGTAAACGCCATATTCGATTCGGGTCAGCACGTCATCGACCAGCCCGAAGCCACTGATTGTGGTGAGTAAGGTGAGCGGAG
>JAYTAC010000510.1:0-3374 GCA_043737755.1 Spirosoma sp. | reverse complement strand
AGGGCAGTTCATCGTCGTCCGACACGGGCAGGATGCAGCGGGCCGCCCGAATCCGGCCGTCGCTGATCAGTACGGCTCCGTCGTGCAGGGGACTGTACTGGCTGAAAATGGCCAGCAGCAGCGGCTTCGACAAATCCGCGTTGACGACCTCGCCCGAGAGCGCAAACTTCTCCAGATCATCATTTTTCTGAATAACGATCAGCCCGCCCGAAAACTCACTGCCCAGCGTTTTGCAGGTGTCTATGATGGGCTTTATCCGGGTTTTCAACTCAATCGGGTTGCCCTGCCGCAGCAACCACTGCCGCATCCAGCGGCTGTTGGCCATGTTGGTCGACTTGCCGATGAGCAGCAGAAAACGCCGGATCTCCTGCTGAAAAATGATGATCAGGGCGAGGGCACCCACGCTGATGAAATACTCCAGAATGGTCGTCATCAGGTTCAGACCGAGGGCCTTCACCACTAAGTAAGCCAGATAAACCAGCAGATAGCCGATGAATACCCGACTGGCCACGCTACCCCGAACGAGGTTGTAAATCTGGTAAATAAGGACCGCAACGAGCACAATGTCGAGCAGGTCGAGCCAGCCGACATCTAAAAACCCCAAACGAAAAGCCAGCATACGGTCGAAGAAACGGGGTAGGAATGGGAATTGGTTAGATATCGACTACCTCACCTTCAACGGCGAGGTACGTTTCGGGAAACACCGCACGGGCCTCGTCCAAAAACGGCTCGAATTGCTTGTAGCGCGACGAAAAATGCCCGATCAGCAGCCGCCCCACGTTGGCGTCGGCGGCAATGGTGGCGGCCTGCCGGGCCGTCGAATGGTACACCTCAGCCGCCCGCTGGGCATTGTCTTCCAGAAACGTGGCTTCGTGATACAGCACCGTCACGCCTGTTAGCTGAGGCACCAGCTCGGGTACGTAGCGCGTATCGGAGCAGAACGCATAGGAGCGGGGGGGCGGCCCCGGCACGGTGTAGTCGGCCGCTGCGTACAGAATACTCCCGTCTTCGTCGAATATGTCCTGACCGTCTTTCAACTGCTTCAGGTACTGAACCGGCACGTCGGCGGGTAGTTTTTCGCGCAACAGGTGTGGTTTGTGGGGTTTCTCCCGGAAGAGGTATCCCGAGCAGTCGATGCGGTGCTGCAGCGGAATCGACTCGACCGTTACCTGCGGGTGATCGAGCAGCAGGGTTGGTGAAGCAGGATCAACGGCCTGAAAGTGCAGCGTATAGCCCAGGCGCGAATTAGACACGCGGAAGATAGTCGTCAGCACCTCGTCTAAGCCGCGCGGCCCGAATAGGTACAAATCTTCGGTGCGGCCCGACAGATTAAGGGTCGACAGGAGCGGGGCCAGTCCAAAATAGTGATCGCCGTGGAGGTGGCTGATAAAAATGTACCGCAGTCGGGTGGGCCGGATTTTCTGCTCGATCAGCCGGAGTTGGGTGCCCTCGCCACAGTCGATCAGCATGTAGTCAGGGCCAACGGTGAGCAACTGAGCCGTGGGGTGCAGCCGCAGCGTGGGCGTGGCCGAACCGGCTCCCAGAATGGTGAGGGCAAACGGCGGCTGAGCCGAGCGGTGATGTTCGGCGTCGTGGCTGGGGGTGGTGTCAGGCTTCGTCGCGGCTGGGGCTGGTGTTGTCTCCTGCGTCGTATTCGTCATCGCTCTCACTTCGAAAATCATTTTCCAGTTCGTTCATAAATACGGCGTCTATCGCTTCCTCAACTGTGGGCAAAATGGTTAGGTCGCTGCCGCTGGCTGAGTCCAGCAACTCGATTACGTCGTCGTTTTTGGTCACCAAAATCAGCAGTCCCTCCTCATTGGTACATTGGCGATTTGTTTTTCGGATAATACTCACGCCCGCCGGGTCCACGGACTGCACGGGGTCCATGTCGATGATAATGTTGCTGTACCCTTCCCGAAACAGCACCCGGCTGAGCATTTCGAAGTCCTGGGGAATTTCGCCCTCAAAAGCACGTTCGGCTAAGCGGATCAGGGCGTACTGCTCGTTTTTTTCGATTGTGTAGGTCATCTTGAATCAAACTGAAATCATTGGTATTGCGGTCGTAATTTTAATGGGGCGGTCAACCGGCGGGGGTGGCCCGACCAACGTGGCCTGACCAACTGACCAACGTGGCCCGACCAAAAATACGGCCACAGAATTGAGTTATGTCAATCGTTCAGGGCACGCAGAACGTTGGTCTCGATCCGGTGGAGAGCGTCCGTGTCGTCGGCGGGCTGGAAGGTCTGACCCGTGACGGTCTCGAAAAGCTCAACGTACCGTTGCGAAATTTGCCCTACCCACTCGTCGGACATCGTCGGCATGACCTGCCCCGCTTGCCCTTGAAACCCGTTGGCGATGAGCCATTCTCTAACGAATTCTTTGGATAATTGTTTCTGCGGCTCACCCGCCCGCTGACTCGGTTCGTAGCTATCGGCGTAAAAATACCGCGACGAATCGGGCGTGTGCACTTCGTCGATGAGGTATACCGTGCCGCTCCGATTCCCAAACTCGTATTTGGTGTCGACCAAAATCAGGCCGCGTTCGGCGGCCATGGCCGTTCCCCGCCCAAACAGGGCTAATGCGTAGTGTTCCAACTGCCCGTAGTCGCTTTCGGTTACGATTCCCTGATTCAAAATCTCTTCGCGGCTGATGTCTTCATCGTGGCCTTCGTGTGCTTTGGTGGTCGGCGTGATGATGGGTTGGGGCAGGCGGTCGTTCTCGCGCAGGCCGTCGGGCAGAGCTACCCCACAAAGCATTCGATGTCCCTCGCGGTACTGCCGCCAGGCGTGGCCCGCCAAATAGCCGCGCACGACCATTTCCACGGCGTATGGTTCACACTTCAAACCGATGCTCACGTTGGGGTCGGGGACGCTGAGCAGCCAGTTAGGCACAATGTCGGCGGTGGCGTTCAGAAAGTAGTCGGCTGTTTGGTTCAGCACCTGCCCTTTGTGCGAAATGGGCCGGGGTAGCACCACGTCGAACGCCGAAATCCGATCTGTCGCGATCATAACTAATAACGGTCCCGCTCCGGCGTACCGGTCGCCACGGTCCGGGAAGGAGTACACATCCCGGACTTTGCCGCGATAAAAGGCCGTCTGGCCGGGGAACTGGAAGTTGGTTTCCTGAATGGGCACGGAAAGGAGGGTTTGTAGTTTTTGGCTGCGTTTCCCCGCCGGGGCCTGTCCGTGGCGTGTGTCCTCACAGGCCACTTCGCCGGAGGTCCGCCCTGGCTGTCGCATAGGTGGCTTGTGAGGACACACGCCACGGATCGGTCAAACCCGCGTCATCTCGTTCACGACCGATAGATAGTCCCGAACAGCCTCCTTGATATTATCAATAGCTTCCTGTTCTGTATCTCCCTGAGACCAGCA
>JAYTAC010000509.1:0-3375 GCA_043737755.1 Spirosoma sp. | reverse complement strand
TTCAAGAAGAAGAATCGTTTACCTATTTGACCAACCTGCTCGAAAAAGAAGGCTTCACGGTGCAGAAAGGCGTAGCGGGCATTCCCACGGCCTGGATCGCGACCTGGGGATCGGGCAAACCGCTCATTGCCGTTGGCTCCGACATCGACTGCATTCCCAAAGCCAGTCAAAAGCCCGGCGTGGCCTACAAAGACCCGATAGTGGACGGCGCACCTGGCCACGGCGAAGGCCACAACTCCGGGCAAGCCCTGAACATTGTGGCGGTACTGGCGGTGAAGCAGTTGATGGAGCGCGACAGAATCCCCGGTACGCTCATGCTCTGGCCGGGCGTGGCCGAAGAACTCGTCGGTACCAAAGCATTTTACGTCCGCGACGGGTATTTCAAGGACGTGGACGCCTGCATTTTCACCCATGTCGCCAACAATCTCAGCGTGTCGTGGGGCGACAATGGCTACAACGGGCTGGTATCGGTGAAGTTTAATTTTGAGGGGCAGGCCGCCCACGCAGCCGCTGCCCCGTGGCGCGGCAAGTCGGCGCTGGACGCGGTGGAACTGATGAACATGGGCTGGAACTACCGGCGCGAACACCTCGAGCTGACCCAACGCTCGCACTACGTCATCTCCGACGGGGGCGACCAACCCAACGTGGTGCCCTCCAAAGCGGCCGTCTGGTACTACTTCCGCGAACGGACATACCCAAAAATCAAGAAACTGTTCGAGACGGGCGTAAAAATTGCCGAAGGTGCCGCCCTGATGACCGACACTAAGTTCACCTACGAAATTCTGGGGTCGGCTTGGCCGGTGCATACCAACCGACCCATTGCCGCCACGATGTACGAAAACATCAAGCGGGTGGGACTGCCCGCCTGGTCGGCCGACGATCAGTTGCTGGCGCGGGCATCGCAAATCGAGTTGCAGGCCCCCAAAATCGAGGGATTGGCAGTCAAGCTGGATTCTGTCGGGATGCCCGTATCGTCGGCCCCGGTGGTGATGATGGGCGGGCAGGCGATGACCCCGCTGGGGGGCGGCTCCGACGACATCGCCGACATTTCGTGGTCGCTGCCGACGGTGGTACTGCGCTACCCAAGCAACATTCCCGGTCTACCGGGCCACCACTGGAGTAACGCCATTTCGATGGCCACGCCCATTGCTCACAAGGGCATTGTGGCGGGGGCGAAGGTCGAAGCCATGACGCTGCTGGACATGCTGCTGAATCCCGACATCATCAAAAGTGCGTGGTCGTACTACCGGGACGAGCAAACGAAAGACATTAAATACGAACCACTGATTTCGACCAAAGAAAAACCGGCTATCTACCTGAACCAGAAGATCATGGCTGAATTCAAGCCAAAGTTACAGGGTTTCTATTACGACCCCGGCAAGTACAAAACGTACCTGGAGCAACTTGGCATCACCTACCCCACCCTGCGCGATGACCAGCGGGCGGCCGTCAAGAAGGAGATGGATAAAATAACAGAGTCGAAGGGAAAGTAGCAAAAAGCAAAAGCCCCGCCGGTGATTCCGGCGGGGCTTTTGATGGCGTCAGAAAACGCTACTTTTTGTTGCGGTTGGCGTGGTTAACCTCGCGAAATGTGCTCATGAGCTGACGCCAGTAGTGACCGACCGTTTTCTTCCTGCTCTCCACAACCGGCGGTTTGGTTGCAGCCGTACTTGCAGCGGGTTTGGCTTTGGGACTGGTATTTCTGGCTAAGAAAACTGTTTTGCTCAGTTTGGCGGTCTCCGATTTCGCAGGTGAAGGCGTTTCGGCAGTCTCTCTTAACACGCTCCCTTTCGCACTTTGTTCGGGGGCTGCTGCTGCCGTTCTGACCGATGCGCAGATAATCCACGCAGCTACCACCAATTTTGTCACATTCTTATTCATATCGATTCTCGTAAGTTAAGGTAGATCAGTATGTCATTGCGAATGGTGGTTCATGCGAACATGAACTAATAAGCCCAAATGTAACGTCGATTAGTACTATTTCCCTATAAATACTGCGTAAAAAGATGAGAAAATATTTTTCTGACGTATACAACACCAGCAAGACGCCATTTTTACACTGTTCTGCTTGTGGAGAAGCACAGCACGGGAACTCACCTTGTGCCCGCCCGAAACTGTTATCTTTGCGGCATCCAAATCGGGAGAACTCATGAAACAGGCAACGTATCGGGTGCTATTGTGCAAAGAACCCGAGGGAGTATATACGGCAATGATCCCATCTATTCCAGGTTGTGTTACGTGGGGCGAAACAATTGAAGAAGCAATTGCGATGGCGCGTGAGGCTGCTGAGGGTTGTTTAGAGGTGTATGCCGAAAAAGGTATTCCCATTGACGACGACAGCGAGACGTTTGAGTACTCGATTGATTTAACCACGGCAAATAGCCAGGCCGCTTAATTTGATATGAATTTTTCCCCGGTTTTATTCTATTCTTAAACAGACCGGTATTGACCGGAACGAAGTTTAAAACGCATGTTCGACACACTCCAGGATAAGCTTAACAAGGCCATTAAAACCCTCAAAGGACAGGGCCGTATCACCGAAATCAACGTTGCCGCAACCATCAAGGAAGTGCGTCGCGCCCTCACCGACGCCGACGTAAACTACAAAGTTGCCAAGGACATCACCGACCGAATCCGCGACAAGGCTCTCGACCGGAAAGTGCTGATCTCGGTGGAGCCGGGGCAGTTGTTCGTCAAGATCGTGCAGGAAGAACTGACCGATCTGATGGGGGGCGAAGCCGAGGGCATTAACCTCAAAGGCGACCCCGCCGTGATCCTGATTGCGGGCTTGCAGGGGTCGGGCAAAACAACGTTCTCCGGCAAATTAGCGGCCTACCTCAAAAAGCAGGGCCGCTCGGTGCTGCTCGTTGCCGACGATATCTACCGCCCGGCCGCCATCGATCAGCTCAAAGTGCTCGGCGAACAGGTTGGCGTGGAGGTGTATTCGGAGCCGGACAACAAAAACGCCGTCAGCATTGCGCAGAACGGCATCGCCCACGCCCGCAAAACCGGCAGGAAAGTCGTTATTGTCGATACCGCCGGTCGCTTAGCCGTGGACGAAGCGATGATGCAGGAGATCGAAGCCATCAAACGGGCCATCGCCCCCGCCGAAACGCTGTTTGTGGTCGATTCCATGACCGGACAGGACGCCGTCAACACGGCCAAAACCTTCAACGACCGGCTCAACTTCGACGGTGTGGTGCTCACCAAACTCGACGGTGACGCGCGGGGCGGGGCGGCCCTGTCGATCAAGGCGATTGTCAGCAAGCCGATCAAGTTTATCAGCACGGGCGAGAAAATGGAAGCCCTCGACGTGTTCTACCCCGACCGGATGGCCAGCCGGATTCTGGGCATGGGCGACGTCATTTCGTTGGT
>JAYTAC010000508.1:0-3377 GCA_043737755.1 Spirosoma sp. | reverse complement strand
ATACGTTGTCATTGACTAACCGTGACCCGTACTTCTTAATTAGATTTTCGGTCCGTAGAATCATCCGATCAGTTTGTATGCCCCGTACCCGCCTGAATGTTCAGTACGTACTCGGTCGATATGTCAAGGGCCGTAGCGATCTGCTCAACCGTCAGCATACCAAGTTTCAGTAGCCCCTGCACGGCCTCCCGCTTTGTTTCCTGCCGACCTTCCCGACGCCCTTCTTGAATGCCCCGAATCAAGGAAGCCATTGCTTCTTCAGTTCCTTTCTGCTTACCCTGCATAAACCGAATATCGGTTTCCATGTCATATACAACAGCCATTATTTCTATCTGTTTAATTATCTGTTCCTGTAAATTCCGCAGTTTAGGTAGAATCTCGAGCTGCCGGAGAAACTTCTCCCGTTCGAGTTCGCCCGACGCTAATTTGTAAAGTACCCGAACAATTTGCCCGATAACGTCATCAACATCAGCCCCGGTCAGGTCTCCCAAAATTGCCAGCAATGCTTCCTCCGGCTGGTCAGTATCCAAGAAATCACTGTATGCAATCTCTGAAACATTGCGAACCATAAACTCAAACTGAACATGTTCATGACTCAAACGGGTGTTCATCCGTGCCGTGCCTTCACCAATGTAACAAACGTACTGCCGAACCGGGAGTTCATACCGCCGTGTCAACAACGCGGCATATTCCAGCATTCGGTAAACCATCTTCGGTTCATCAGTCGTCTGAAATTCGATTCGGAGAATGTACAAATTTCAGCCTGATTCATCGGTAACGATTTTCAGAAAGTCAGGACGGCGTTCAATAGTACGCTGTAGATCATCGGGAACCTCCACCAAACCGGCTGGTTCAGGGAGGTTGAGCACCCGTTTGGCCAGCGGCAACAAAATGGCTTCAATGTTCTCCTTTATAATCCGGTCGTACTCGTGAGCCATGCAGAGGGGTTATGGTTAATCGGTACATTTTATGTCTTTCAGCATTAACTGCGTCGTTACGTTGCCGTTGTAAAAATTTTGCTCAATCTGATAACAGATAGAAAACGGCTTGCCCGCCTGCAACTGCCCGGCGCAGTGCGCAAAGCCGAAACCCACCACCGTCATCGTGTGGCCCGTTCTGCTTTGGCGCACGTTGATTTTCAGGTGCTTCTCCTTCATAATGATCGGCTCATTTGCCAGATACACATTCTCGGTCACGAACGTGGGCTGCGGATTATGCGGCCCGAACGGTCCCATCTGCTTCAGGATGCGGACAAACTTGGCGTCGATCTCGCTGAAATCCACCGGCAGGTCGATGTCGATCAGTGGCATCAGGTGCTCGTCTTTGATCCGGCGTGCCACCACCTGTTCAAATTTCAGCCGAAAGGCGTCGATGTTCGTCACGGCCATCGTCATCCCGGCCGCGAACGTGTGCCCGCCAAACTGCTCCAGCAAATCGGCACACTCTTCAATAGCTTCATACACGTCGAACCCCGGCACCGACCGCGCCGACCCGGCCGCTTTATCCTGCGACTGCGTCAGGATGATGGTGGGGCGGTGAAAATGCTCGATGCACCGCGAGGCCACGATCCCGATAACGCCTTTGTGCCAGGTTGCGTCGAAGAGCACCGTGGACTTGGCACTGAGCATCGCATCGCTTTCCCGGATCATGCCCAATGCCTGCTCAGTCATGGTGCTGTCGAACGTTTTGCGGTCGTTGTTATGCTTGTTGATGGCCATGGCAAAGGCATCCGCTTCCTCCTCCGACTCGGCCAATAACAAATCAACGGCTGCTTTGGCGTGCTGAATTCGCCCGGCGGCATTGATGCGCGGCCCCAACCCAAACACTAAATTGGTGATGGTCAGCTCCTGCGAGAAGCCCGCTATCTTAATCAACGCCTTCAAGCCAACGCGCGGTGTAGCGTTAAGGTATTTTAAGCCGTAGTAGGCCATCACGCGGTTCTCGCCCGTAATCGGCACAATGTCCGATGCAATACTGACCGCCACCAGATCGAGATACGGGTATAAATCATCCAGCGGAATAGCGTTGCGCAAACAGAACGCGTGCAGCAGTTTGAAGCCCACGCCACAGCCGCTCAGTTCTTTGTATGGATACCGGCAATCATCGCGTTTGGGGTCGAGCACGGCAGCCGCGTCGGGCAGTTCGGTGCCGGGGCGGTGGTGGTCGCAGATGATGAAATCGACGCCCAGCGTTTTGGCTTCGGCCACACGCTCCACCGATTTGATGCCGCAGTCGAGGGCGATGATGAGCGAGAACCCATTATCAGCGGCCCAATGAATGCCTTGCCGCGAAATACCGTACCCTTCTTTGTACCGATCCGGAATGTAATGATCGAGGTGCGGGTGGTACTTTTTCAGAAAGCCGTAAACCAACGCGACTGACGTTGTTCCGTCCACGTCATAATCGCCATAGATCAGGATTTTTTCCTCGTGACCGGGGCGCATCGCCCGTTGCAGGCGTATAATGGCCCGGTCCATGTCTTTCATTCCGAACGGGTCGTGGAGGTGACCGATTTCGGGCCGGAAGAACACCTTAGCTTCGTCGTGGGTCGTTACGCCCCGCTGCACGAGCAGAGCCGCCAAAAACGGGCTGACGCCGAGTGACCCCGTCAGCGACTCGATGGCCGTTCGCTGCTCCGCTGAATCGGGAAACGGTTTGGTGATCCATCGTTTGGGCGGAGGGGGCGGCTGGGCTATCATAATTGCAAGATAAATCCGTTTTTACAAAAACTCCTCATCCATGCTGCTTTTGCTTTCGATCCTCAGCCTGCTGCCCTTCGCCCCGACATGCCCGGTGCCACTCCAAAAAACAAATCTCAGGGTTGAGGTTCAAAACGTTCGTATCCTGACGGGTACTGTTCACTTGGCTCTGTTCCGGCCCGGAAAAGACTTTCCCGAAGGCAAACCCGTTGAAATCAAAAAGTTGAACGCGGGCAGTAGGAGCGTTCAGGTTCAGTTTTCGGTCGAGCCGGGCGACTACGCCATCGCCGTTTACCACGACGAGAATGGCAACGGCAAGATGGACAAACGGATATTCGGCATTCCCAAAGAACCGTACGGGTTCAGTAATGACGTCAAGCCCGTGATGTCGGCTCCCAAATTCAGCGAGTGTCAATTTACGGTCGGTGAGGGTGGAAAAGCTATTAGCATCAAATTGATTTAGCCCGAACCGAGACTTTTTGCGTACTTTTGTCCGGCAAATAACCTCCCCTGTTTATTTGCCATGAGCTTAGATACCAGCAAGTTTCTTTACGAAGCTCTCACCTACGACGACGTACTGCTTCTGCCCGCTTATTCTGAAGTTCTCCCGCGCGACACAGCCACCGTCACCCAGCTTACCCGCACCATCCGGCTCAACATTCCGCTCATCTCGGCGGC
>JAYTAC010000507.1:0-1226 GCA_043737755.1 Spirosoma sp. | reverse complement strand
CCACGCTCATCAGCGGATTGATAGCCCGTTCGCTGCGATGCATGAAGTCCGAATACACGGTGTAATCGAAGCCGTTCAGCAAGTTCAGGAATGCCCGCGAGTTCTGATCCTCAGCGAGTAAGGTGTTGTAGAGCGGCAGCGCGGCCAGCAAGGCCAGCACGAGCGTGACGCCGTAGAGCAGGCCGACGAGCCGGAGCGAACCGAGCGTCTGGCGGAAGGTAGCGGACAGAACAGTCATCAGGCGGGCAACGAGCCGGGGTCGGAATCGGGGCGGTCGTCGGCCGAAGCTACGGGTTCTTTATTGCCCAGCAACGGGTGTTCGGTGCGGATTTTTTCCTGCAGCTTCAGAAATCCTTCGATCAGGGCTTCGGGGCGGGGTGGGCAACCGGGCACGTACACGTCGACGGGGATAATGCGGTCGGCCCCTTTCACCACGTGGTAGCCGTGCTGCCAGTAGGGACCACCACAGTTGGCGCACGACCCCATCGAGATTACGTAGCGCGGTTCGGGCATCTGTTCGTAGAGCCGCCGGATGCGGTCGGCCATTTTGAAGGTCACCGTGCCCGACACGATCATGATGTCGGATTGGCGGGGGGAAGGGCGCGGAAAAATGCCGAACCGCTCCAGGTCGTAGTTGGCCGAGAACGCCTGAATCATCTCAATGGCGCAACACGCTAATCCGAAACTCATGGGCCACAACGATTTCTCCCGCGACCAGTTGAGGAGTTCTTCGGACCGCATCATCAGGACGCTGGCTTCACCGGATTTATCAGTAGCTGAGGACGATGTCATTTCACGGATGTTGATTCAACAAAGTAACGCCCGCCGGAGGAAACGAGTTTGCCCGCTGTTGATGGACAAACGAAAGCCGTCTTAATTCACCTTTGGCTGATTCATAGGCGTCCGCATTCTGGCGGATGCGTTTTATTCGGTAAGGAATTATACTGAACAGGGCACCGTACTGCGCTCCACCTAATGGGGCAGTCAAGATCGCCCCCACCCGAGATAAGTTTAATAACTCCGTATACAACCCTGCGTCGGGGAGAGGACGCGTAAATACAGCCATTCCAATACCAGTGACCAATCCCAGACCAGCTCCAATCAACGCACCCCGCCCAACATGGCCTTTCCGGCGAATAACGATTCGATTGATTGTGTTTCGGTGAACGTCGAACACGGCGGGTATCTGCCCGGCCCGCAGCCGCTGGATGAAATCAGCCTGATTG
>JAYTAC010000506.1:0-1227 GCA_043737755.1 Spirosoma sp. | reverse complement strand
GCCTGCTGTTGCAGCGTCTCGGTAATGAAGCCGTCCGTTTTGCTGTAGTTGAGCGTCGTGGTCAGAAAGCCGCCGTAGGTATGACTCACTTCCAGGTTGGTGCTGAACTGGGGGCGTAAAAACGGATTACCTGTGGAATACGCATACTGGTCAATAATGCTCAAAAACGGGTTGAGGTCCTGATACACGGGCCGGTCGATGCGTCGGCCAAATGAGAGGGCAAGCTGGTTTTTATCATTTGCTTTGTAGCTCAGAAACACCGTCGGAAACAGGTTACTGTAGTGTCGTACAAACAGCGAATCAGGCTTTTCGGGGTTGCCCAACTGATAGCCGGTGTACTGCGTGTTTTCGTAGCGCAGCCCCACCTGCGCGAACCACTGCGGACTCAGTTGCCGACTGCCGTTCAGATACAATGCGTTGATGTTCTCGCGGTAGTTGAACTGATTGCTGCGCTGGTAATCGGGCTGTTCGATGCCATTCACCTGCGTAAAATAATTAGCCTGGTTGTTGGTCTGAATCAGGGCCGTTTTCACGCCTGTCTCCAGGTTGAACAGCGTACCCACGGGCTGGCTGTAATCGACTTTGGCGGTGTAAATGTTGATGTTCAGCGGAATGTCGCCCCGGAGCGGTAACTGGCTGATCAACCCGCCATTGGGTGAGTAGTTGTTGCTCAGCAGGGTTTGCGCGTTGGCGGATTGGTAGCTCAGGTAATCCGCCGAGGCCGACAGGTCGCGGTCAGGACCGAACTGGTGGCGGGCGTTGAGGTTCACGGCACCATTGCGCCAGAGGGCGTCGGTCTGGCTGGTAGTGCGGATCGTGGAGGTCGTTACTTTGTTGGCATCAGCGAGGGTCGTAGTGGTGATCGCCGTGGGGTGCTGCGGATTCAAAAAGCCCGACAGGGTGAAACCCAGGGTCGTTTTCGAGTTGGCGAAATAATCCAGTCCTACTTTCAGGCTGTTGGTCTGGCTGCGCGAGAGCCGGTGCACCGACTGATTCAGTTCGCTGATTCGCTGCCCGGTGGCATCCACAAAATTCCGTTGGGTGGCAATATCGAACGAGCCGTTGTTCTGGATAAAGCTGTAGTTGGCAAAGGCGTTGACCTTGCCCGCCCGGTAGTTGAGGTTCACCCCGTCGTTGCTTTTAAAATACGGCGAATAGCCCACCCCCAGCGTCAGCGTGCCGTTAAAGCCCGCGTTGCCGGTCTTTTTGGTTTTGATGTTGATAATG
>JAYTAC010000505.1:0-3393 GCA_043737755.1 Spirosoma sp. | reverse complement strand
ACCGGAAGCTACCCCGCATCTGCGAGTTGACCGCTTTGCGGATTCGGATGTCGAAATTGCGAAGCCGGGCCAGGAATTCATCCATACCAAACGGGTGTTATGCTTTTTTAAGAGGCTGTTCCGAACGTTGACGGGTCAGATTGGCTTACAAATCTATCATTTTAAGTCTATGCGCCGGAACCCAATTGTCGATTGTCTGATGACCCTGTTGCTTAGCATCTGGCTTGTGGCAAGTTGCACCCCGCCCAACGATGCGCAGCCCGATAACCTGATTCCCGAACCCCGGATGGCCGCTATCCTGACCGAGATTCACATCGCCGAAGGCCGGGTGAGTCGGCTCGGCATATCCACCTCCGATTCGTCAAACATCGTCTACAAACGATTAGAGAAGCAGATTTTTCGGCAACTTCAGGTCGACACCAGTGCCTACACCAAGAGCTACATTTATTATTCGTCGCACCCACGCCAGATGGAAGCGGTTTACGAACAGGTCATCGAAAACCTGAAAGAGAGAACAGAGGAGCAGCAGAAGCAACTCCATACCAAAAGGCCTGCCCCCGCCCAAAAAACTACCCGCCCATGAAAATCGGAATCATCGGCGCGGGCATTTCGGGCCTCACACTGGCCTATGAACTCCAGCAGCGCGGCATCGACTACCACCTCTGGGAGTCCTCCGCCGAACCGGGCGGCTACATCCGCTCCCGGCGCGAACCGGCCACCGACAGTCGGCAAACGTACCTGCGCGAACTGGGGCCTAACTCGCTCCTCGGCGATGACAACCTGCTGCGGTGGCTCGACAGACTTGGCCTGACGCCCGAACTGACGTTCAGCAAGCCAGTGAGCAAAGCCCGCTATATTTACCGGGACGGCCAGTACCGTCAGCTACCGTCGGGACCGCCCTCGCTGCTGTTGGGTAATTTTTTCAGTTGGAAAACCAAGCTGGCTATCCTGCGCGAACGCACCGTCAAAACCACGTCGCCTGACGGGGAAACGCTGGCCCAGTTTTTCCGGCGTCGGTTCACCAATGAAATCGTTGATTATGCCCTGGCTCCGTTCGTGGCGGGCATCTACGCCGGTGACCCCGAGCGGTTGTTGGTGGCCGAGACGTTTCCGGTACTGCTGAAGTACGAGCGCGAGTACAGTTCGGTGCTGCGCGGACTGATCAAAAGCCAGTCCACGGCAGGTGGTGCTGCGACCAAACGGAAACAGTCGTTCAGCTTTCGGGATGGGATGCAGACGCTGCCTATCGCATTAGCCGCCAAACTCGCTCATCTGTCGCTCAGCGATCCCGTCGAGCGCATCAGGCGCAACGGCGACGGCTGGCGCGTGGAAAGCGCAACCGGCACCCAAACCGTCGACCGGCTCGTGCTGGCTATTGGCACAGAGGCAGCTGCCCGACTCGTGAGTCACCCCGGCCTGAACGACCGCTATTCCGACCTTGCCACTGCTCTGCGCCAGGTCGAGTACCCGCCCATGACGGCTGTGCATTCGGCCTACAAACGGGCCGACGTGCGGCACCCGCTTAACGGCTTCGGTGGGCTGAACCCGAAAAAGGAAGGGCGTTTTGCCTCCGGTCATATCTGGAGCAGTTCCATTTTCGATGGCCGCTGTCCTGACGACGAAGTGCTGTTCACGACGTTTGTGGGGGGGGCGGGGTCCGCCGAAAACGCCCGTCAGCCCGACGATGTTCTCTTTAGAGCCGTGCACGAGGAGTTGGTCGACGCATTCGGCATTCGCGCGACGGAACCAGTCTTTCGGGCTATTTACCGCTGGGAGCGGGCCATTCCGCAGTACAACGAAGCGATCGTGACGGTCAGGCAGCAGGTCGAAGCCATTGAGGGGGACAATCTGCTGGTATGCGCTAACTGGTATGGGGGTCTGTCGCTGTCGGATTGTTTGGCGAAAGCCTGGACTATGGCCGAAACGCTGTCGGCGGAGCGGACAATTAACAATTTTTAATGAACTTACTGCACAAAAGTCAGAACATTATCTGTTCTATCTATGACACCTCTCTAACTCAGCCATACATCGTGAAACTCCGCTTAGTCGTCATCCCTACCTACAACGAAATTGAGAACATCGAGGCCATTATCCGCAAGGTATTCAGCCTGCCCGATCCGTTCGACGTGCTCGTTGTGGACGATGGTTCGCCGGACGGAACGGCCCGGCGCGTCCGTGATTTGCAGGATGAATTTCCGGCCAGCGGTCCCGCCGACCAGTCGCGACGGCTTTACTTGCTGGAGCGCCGGGGCAAGTTGGGTCTCGGGACGGCTTACATCGACGGGTTCAAGTGGGCGCTCTCGCGGGGCTATCAGTATCTGTTTGAGATGGACGCCGACTTTTCGCACAACCCCGAAGACCTCATCAAACTCTACGACGCCTGCGCCATCGACAACCCCCTGGCTGGCCAGAACCGGGCCGACGTAGCCGTGGGATCGCGCTACATCAAAGGCGTCAACGTGGTGAACTGGCCGATGGGCCGGGTGCTGATGTCGTACTTCGCCGGGGTATACGTCCGGTTCGTAACGGGCATGTCGATCATGGACCCCACGGCGGGCTTCGTCTGCTACCGGGCCGACGTGCTGGAGGTGATTTTGCACAACCCGATCAAATTCGTGGGTTACGCCTTTCAGATCGAGATGAAGTTCACATGCTGGAAATACGGCTACCGCATCACCGAAGTGCCCATTATTTTCACCGACCGCACGCGGGGCGTATCTAAAATGTCATCTAAAATATTCAAGGAAGCGGTGTTTGGCGTGTTGCAAATGAAGATCAGCAGTTTCTTCCGCCACTACATCCCACGCGGGGAAGCCGCCCTGATAGCCGAAGAGCCGGTCGATGCGGTGTAGCTTTGCAATCCAATGAGGAATGTTTTCACAAGTCAGTTCGTCACGGGTGGACTGAAACATGATCTAACCCTGAAGATATGACCAGAAAGCAGATTACCCTGTTATTATCCGCTCACCGAGCACAACGAGACAGGTCAAAACGTATGCTGGACCAACGCTACTTTGAACTGGAACAACGAAATGAAGAGGTTTACCGGGTCGATCTGTACGTTAAACACAAAGACATAGTTGAGTGGCTTGAAACACAAAAGCCCGATCCTGATTGATTCAGCGAAGTTATCTTTTATCAACTTCTTACGTACATGGTTACGAACAAATTAGATCTACAAAAAGAATTAGCTGATGCCCAGCGGCAGTCGGACGAGAGTTTAATGGTACTGACAGAAATCGGTTTTGTGCCAGACACAAACCAGTGGCTCTCTATAAACCGCTACGCTGAAAAATATGGTATAGATATCCAACGTGTGAGCATCCTGATTGCCGGAGGAACTATTCCAGCCGATTGCATTCGCGACCTACCCGAGGTCAATAACATTCGGCT
>JAYTAC010000504.1:0-1230 GCA_043737755.1 Spirosoma sp. | reverse complement strand
ACCTGCGCAGTTTGTCGCCCCGGTCGGCCACTCGGCGTTCCGGTTTGCCGCTGTCCGATTCGGCCCGCGCGGGGCAGGCGGTGTTCGCACAGTCGGGTTGCAAAACCTGTCATTCGGGACCTTTCTACCGCGACGGCCGACAGCACGAGGTGGCGGCAGGCCGGTGGGTACGGACGCCTACCCTGCGCAACCTGCCGCTGACTCCGCCCTACTTAGCCGACGGCAGTGCGCCAACGCTGGAAGCCGTGCTAAACAGCCCGTTTCACGCCCGGCAACGAGTGCTCAGCCCGGCCGATGTTCGCCGGATTGCGCAATTCCTGAAAGCAATACCACTCGATACCAACAGCCGGACCCATCGCCTGCCGGTGATGTTGCCCGACATTGCCAATGCACCACCCCGTCGTATCGGTGGACATTACTGACGATTACTCACCTAAAAAAACGACCCGTAAACACGTACCCATCACCCATGAAACACGTAGTACTTTTAGCCACACTCGTTGGCTGTGCCGTGGCCGCTTCGGCACAAATGCCACCTGCCACTCCCCTGCTCGACATCAATACCGGTGCCCCCGCGATGAGCGTAGACTACAGCCCCGACGGTCGGAGTCTGGTCACCGGCGGACAGTCGCACGATATCACTGTCTGTAATGCCCTCTCCGGCGAACGCGTAATGACGTTGAAAGGCCACACCGACGACGTGGTGGCCGTGCGCTACAGTCCCAACGGCCGATATATTGCCTCGGGCGGGGTCGACAACGTCCTGATTCTGTGGGATGCCCTCACGGGCGACGTGCTCCGCAAACTGACCGAACACACCGACTACGTCCGCGACGTGGCCTTCAGTCCCGATGGCCGCTTGGTGGCTTCGGCCAGTTGGGATGGTCGGACAGTGGTCTGGGAAACCTTCAGCGGCAACAAAATAGCGACCATCACTGCTCATAAAGACAATGTCACGTTGGTGTCGTTCAATGCCACCGGCACCGAACTGCTCACGGCCAGTGCCGACCGGACCATCCGGGCCTGGGATACCAAAAACTGGCAGCAGCTACACCTGCTTAAGGGGCACACCGACGACGTGTGGGACGCCAGTTTCTCGCCCAACGGCCGCTACATCGTGAGCGGAGCCTGGGACAATACCGCCCGGCTGTGGGATGTTGACACCAAACAAACCGTGTACACTTTTCCGGCCCACGTGTCCGATACGTGGTCGGTGGTGTTCAGTCCCGA
>JAYTAC010000503.1:0-3395 GCA_043737755.1 Spirosoma sp. | reverse complement strand
GGTCTTTCACCACTGATAAGGCAAGAGTGACGCTCAAGAACAGATACGGGGAAGTAGGGACTTTTGATACCTAAAACTAAATTGTCATAACACTAGTGACCAGTTATGACCGTGTTTCCTTGTTGCGGTTACTGATAACTGTTTACTGACAACTGTTCATTGTTCACTGATAACTGTAATGGTTCCGTCGCGTAGTTGAACCCGGAGCGTGTCGCCGGGCCGAACGTCATTGATGCTGGTCAGAATACGATCCCCGCGCAGCAACAGCGCGTAGCCCCGCCGGAGCACGTTGGCCGGGTCGAGGTGGCGCAGTGTCACGGCTTTTTCGGTCAGGTCGGTGTGGCGGTCCCGGAAGTAGTTGTGCATCACGAAGCGCAGCCGTTCGGTTTCGCTGTCCAACTGCTCGCGGGCCGTTTGCAGGGCCTCGCGGGCCACCGTCCCAAGCCGGTCCTGGAGTCGCAGGCAGTTTTCCTCGAACTGCCGGTTGTGGTCGATCAGAAAGGCGGCTGCTTTGGTGGGTGTTTTCACACTTTCGTGGCAGAGCATATCCGTCAGGCTGACGTTGCGCTCGTGGCCGATACCGGCTAAAATCGGAATGCCGAAACCGGCAACGGCGTGGCCCATCAGGAAGGTGTCGAATGAGCCGAAGTCCAACTGCGACCCGCCCCCGCGCACAATCACTACGGCGTCATACGGAATGCTGCTGGCCCGAATCTGCTCCAACTGTCCGCAAATGGCCCGCTCGGCTCCCACGCCCTGCACCTGCGTCAGGTATTCATCAACGGTAAACGTATAGCCATACGCGTTTTGGGCCAGTTCGTGCCGGAAGTCGCGCCAGCCGTCGGAGCCGGGGGCCGAAATCAGAGCTAACCGCTGCATCACCGCCGGGCGGGGCAGGAGCTGGTTAGCCGTGATGTACTGCCCGGCTTCCATCCACACTAAGTCCGGGTGGTTCTGCACAAGCGTATCCAGCACGGCCTGCCGCTCCCGCTCCAGGTTACCAATCGTGTAGCTGGGGTCAATTTTGAGAATCTCCACCCGCAGCCCATACACCGGGCTGAACCCCACCGACACCATCAGCAGCAGTTGAATATTGCGGGCGAAAGCCACGCCCGTTGCGCCCTCGAAATCGCGAATGGTGTGGTAGTGTTTGCGCCAGATGCAGGCGTCGAGTTTGGCGAGCGTTTCGCGCCCGGTCTCGCGCTCCACCAAGGTCAGAAAACAGTACCCCCGGTCGGGGTAGTTCTTGATGTCGCTCGTTTCGGCCACCACCCACAGCACCTTCTGCCCGAAGGCTTCGTCCAGCACGGCTTCGATGGTAAACGCTAAATCAGACAGGCGGATAGGGTTCATACAGTTATCAGTTATCAGTGAACAGTAAACAATGAGCAGTTATCGGTAACCGCGACGAGGAGCATGATCGTCACTGATAACTGATAACCGGTCACTGATAACTGTCGAACTGACGCAGAAACCGGACGTCGTTTTCGGTGTAGAGCCGCAGGTCGTTGACGACGTATTTGAGCTGGGTGATGCGCTCGATGCCCATGCCGAAGGCAAAACCGGTGTACTCTTCGGGGTCGATGCCGCAGTTGGCGATCACCTGCGGGTCGACCATGCCCGACCCGGCAATCTCGACCCAGCCGCTGTGTTTGCAGATGGTGCAGCCCGATCCCCCGCAAATCTGACACGATATGTCGATCTCGGCACTGGGTTCGGTAAACGGAAAATACGACGGCCGGAACCGAATTTGAGTGTCCGGCTCGAACATCTCCTTTACAAAGTGGTACAGCGTGTCTTTGAGGTCTTTGAAGCCCACGTTCCGGTCGATGTAAATGCCTTCGACCTGGTGGAACATGCAGTGCGCCCGCGCCGAAATAGTCTCGTTGCGGTAGACCCGGCCGGGCATGATGGCCCGAATAGGGGGTTCTTGCCCCTCCATCAGGCGAATCTGCACGTTCGACGTGTGGGTCCGCAGGAGCATGTCGCCTGAACCGGCATTATCTGCATCTGCTTTGGCCACAAAAAACGTATCCTGCATGTCGCGGGCGGGGTGATTGTCGGGGAAGTTGAGTGCTCCGAAATTGTACCAGTCCGAATCGATCTCGGGACCGTCGGCAACGGTGAAACCGATACGCTCGAAAATCTGAATAACCCGCTGCCGTACCACGCTAAGCGGGTGCTGCGTGCCGGTCAGGTTGGGCGCAGTGGGTAGCGTGAGGTCGACGGGCGGAGCGGTTTGGGTTGGGGTCTGCTTCGTATCAACTTGCTGGCTGAACAGGTCGAACCGCTCCTGGGCGCGGTTTTTCAAGCTGTTCAGAAGCTGCCCAACGGCCCGACGGTCATCGGACGGCACATCCCTGAGTTCGTCGAACAACGCGGTCACGACGCCCTTCCGGCTGATGTAGCGCAGCCGGAATTGTTCCAACTGCTCCTTTGTGGCAACGGTGTATTGGTCGATTTCCTGAGTGGTGGTTCTTATTCTGTCCAGCATGACGGGCAATGGTATCGGGTCTTTATCGCGGTGGCAAAGGTACATAAAAGAGGCTATGGCGCAGAGGTCCCCGCTGGTCGCAGCCTTTGCGTTGCGTTCTGGTTTCTGCACGTACCGGCAAAAGAAAGTGCATTATGCCATTTTGTTTATTAAACGGTAAAATAAGACTGATAAGTAGGGAGTTGTAAAACTAACTCAACGAATACGGGCCGTCCGGTATAAGTAGGACTGATTGTTGTGATTAGTGTTTGCAGAGTGCGTGCGTTACCGGGCAATTCAGGGGCAATGTATGCACGTATTAAGTAACTGAACGTCAACCTCAAACCATCAATCATCAAACAAATTCCAGAACAATTATGAAAGCATTTGCCAACGATTCCATCTTCGATCCCATGTCGATGCCGTTCCACAAAAGTGTGGAAAAAATTGCCGATTCGACCTGTTTGCAGAAACTCCTCATCCCGTTTTATGACCGCAAGCGCACGGTCTCCGTCGATGAGATCGTTCGACTGGAAGGCTCCGGCAACTACACCAATTTTTTCCTGAAAGACGGGACCAAAATGCTGGTTTCCCGTACCCTGAAAGAGTATGAGACGTTGCTGGACGGTCAGGCATTCGTGCGGGTTCACAAGTCGTGCATCGTGAATCTGGGATTCGTTCGTAAATTTTTCGTCAAAAAAGAAGGAGAACTTGAACTGACTGATGGGCAGCAGGTGAAGATTTCACGTCGCCGGGCGCAGATGTTCATGGACCGCATCCGGGACTTCCGCCCGGCAGTGCTCAGCTAAGAACCAACAGCGTAGCGCGTTGCGAATCGGTCCGTAAACAACCGGCAACGGCAGGTGCGTAGTTTTACGTGATAGGGAGAGTACATTCACCCGAAAATTAGAATAGATCAGTG
>JAYTAC010000502.1:0-3398 GCA_043737755.1 Spirosoma sp. | reverse complement strand
CAGCGTTTGATCCGTCGATCCGTCGTTTGTGTAGATCAATTCATGCTATATTCCCTGCATTGCCTGACCAATCTGCGCCACCAAGAAGCTGTTCAAGTTATTTTAAGCAGTGTTACAATGGTTGGTTCTCGCAGATTTCCGCCAATGTAAATTGCAGATTCTCACAAAAGTTGAGCAAAAGTCGGCGAGAATCTGCGACCTGCATCAGCGGAGATCTGTGAGAACTCTTAACTCAAAACAGCTTCTAAAGAAACAGCGTTACCCATCTCGTTGTAAACACAAACAACGATGGACAGGTAGAGCACCAATGGCGGAGTCAGCACATCGGAGCCGGGCATTGAACAATCGGTTAAGGAATAAAGCGCACTATATAAGCTGGATGACGATCAAACAGCGTAAACCTGTGGATAGTCTGATACCGTTGATTCACTAAGCTAATTGAATCGGCGATATAGTACGCACCGGCCACTTTGCGGGTTGTTTTCGGCAGAACACTTCTCCGTAAGGCCGTTATGTGGAAGGAGCTAACGTCTGTTGCCTGGCCGTTACCGATGGTGGCCCGGTAGCCGTAAAGTGGTTTTCCCATTGTTAACCGGGCAGCCTGCTCAGCACTTTCTTTATAAAACTGTCTCGTCGTCAAACGTCCCGGCAGCACAAGCCAGTTTAACCCCATCCGAATAACTACCATCACGGCCAGCATTAAACCCAGCCGGTTGAGCGACGGTCTGTTCAGTTGCCAAGCCAGCAAAGCCAGCATACCCGATACGGCGGCAGTTTTCCAGATGACCCCCGGTATGTGGCGGGTAGTGGGATAGAAGGCCGTCGTCCAGCAACCCACCGCAACAATAGCCGTCAGCACTAACCAGATACGCTCAACCCACCATCGGGAACGGTTGGTCGATGGCGTTTTTTCGTAGTACAAGTATGCCAGAACCGTGAACAGCAACGGGATCAACCCAATCAGATACCGCCCGTACACCTGGGGCGATGTCCAGTAGATCAGTACGTTGATACTGAACGTCAGTGCATTGAACGCGACGAACGGATTCTCCCTGAGCATGTACCAAAGTCTCCGGCGAATCAGCAGTACGATCAACAACGTGTAAGGCACAAAGTGATAGAACACCTCGAATGGAAAAGTTATCAGGTGTAGCAGCGTTTTCTCCAGTCCAAACTGAAGCCCCGTTCGTTTCGCACTTTCGTTGAACAAAACGCTGGCAACACTATTCAGCGGGATGGCATTGCGGCTGAAATAGGCCCAGTAATAGCTGCCGGTTATAACCATAAACAAGGCTATACCGGCAAAATGGGCGGGGTGAAGAAGTCGGCGGGGTTGACGGGTATATATGAACCAACCCGTCAGTGTCAGCACCTGAAAGGCTACCGGTGGAAGTCCTTTCAGCAAAAAGCCAACGGCCGTTAACCCATACGTTGTCAAATATAGAAGCGTGTACTGCCGCCTGCGCTCAAAATAAAACACCAATAACATAGATGCATAGACAACCCACGAGAATGTAATCTCAATCAGCCCCAGCAGTGAATCGTATAACAACACTCGCCCATTGGTCAGCGTCATAAACGCTGCGGCAATGGCAATCGATCGGGAGGTGTAACGGCGAACAAACCCAAAAACGGTCAGCCCAAACAATAGCAGTGAGACGGCCATGGGAAACCGTAACGCGAACGACGAGTAGTTACCAAACAGGCTGTAAGAGCCAGCGATAATCCAGCTATACAGCGGTGGTTTATTCAGATACCGTTCACCATTCAGGGTAGGCGTTATATAGTCGTCGGCAATCATCATCTCCAGTGCTACCAATGCCCGACGGGGTTCGTCGGAACGGGTATCAAGTGGCAAATAGCCAAGATGGGACAGCAGCACAATCAACAAACCTACTGTCATGATCAATAACCAAGTCGGAGAGAACCCGTCCGTCAACACTAGTGACTGACCGTGACGTTGTCTGAGGAAAAGATTTAGATGATTCACAGAAAAGTAGTGGGTGTGCCAAACGAGCGCATGAATGCTTTCAGACAGATAGTTTACCGCATAATCCGGGTTGTATTTCTTGGGTCTATCATTTCCAGATTGTCGCGATCAAACGCAAATAACAGTTCATTCATGCACTTGAAATGCCCTTGAGGACATCGGGCTGAACCAATTTTGGAGCACGGGCGGCATGGTAAACCCTGTTTTTCAAGCACGACGTACTCCGTCCGATAGGGGTACATTCCAAATTGGGGGGTAGTGTTTCCCCATATGGAATACACTTTTTTCTTCAGTGCAGCTGCAATGTGCATTAAACCCGTGTCGTGGCTGAAAACAACTCTTGACTGCTTCAATAGCGACGCAGATTGACACAGGTTGTATTTTCCACAGGCATTGTAGATTGACTCATTACCGATGACACCGGCGACCTGCTCGCCAGTCCTACGGTCGTCTTCACTACCAAGTAAAACTACGGGACCACCAATTTTTCGGCAAAGTTCAATGATACGCTCAACCGGCAACCGTTTTGTTGCATATTGTCCACCAATAGCATAGGCTACATAACCAGATTGGTGAGTGAGTGGCAGTTGGTTAATATTGATATGGTCAGCAGCATCAATAAAGAAGTCCAAACCTAAACCATCGTCTTTTACTGCTAATGACAATACTGTTGCAAGATATCGGTCGACCAAATGCTCCATGGGCATTATGTTGAGCTTAAGAGACACATAAAGCCATTTACGCACATTGATTTTATTCACGGTGAATGAGCGAACGCTCAATGCTTTTTTTATTAGTTTGGTTCTGAAATTATTATGTAGGTCAATGATATAGTCATATCTCTCGATCCGTAGACACTGAATCAACCAATGTAGATTATTATCCAAAAGGTAGCACCGGTCAATGTTGGGGTTATTCTTGATAATATTCCAATATAGTTTCTTTGTGCAAAAATGTACCTCAACGTTGGGCAATTGTTGTTTCAAGCATCGTACAACCGGAGTCGTCAAAACAACGTCGCCTATCGACGAAAATCGTATAACCAGTATTTTGATTACATTATCCATACTACAATATACCATAAATTGTGTTCTAACAGGATGCCAGCGGTTTTGTTTCCTGCATAAAGATATCATCTACATACGGTTACGCGTAATCAGTTTCAGAATTTCCCTGCGGCTAATATTATAAGATATATTTCTGCGAATGAGGGCATAAAAAAGAGGTTAATCGTTGATTGGCGATAATCTCCTCGTCTAAGTTTGTATCTTCATATTGGTGTAAACGTGGAGTGCCGTTGGCTTTCGACCAACGGCACTCCGCGTTTACGCTCTCGTTAATGTCAACAGGTGGCACCTTCCTACTCTCCCGCCGGTGAAGGCAGTACCATCGGCAGTACGGGGCTTAA
>JAYTAC010000501.1:0-8309 GCA_043737755.1 Spirosoma sp. | reverse complement strand
CGGCGGTAACCATGATGACGACGCCTTCCAGCGGGTGCCCCAGACTGTCGGTGATGGTGATCATGCTCGTGTTGGTTGGGTTGACTGCCACCGTTAGTTCAGGCTCCGAGGGCTTTCCAGGCTTTGATGTTGTCGAACACTTCCTTAACAATGCGGGTAGCAGAATTACCGCCAACGTAGCCATTGGTATGAATGCCCACGCAGTACCGCTCTTCGCCGATTTTAGCCCAAACCGGTGCGCCACTCTGACCACCCATCGTGTCGATTTCATACGTAATGACGCGCTCCGAAACGCTTTTTGCCTTCTTCGACATGAACCACTGCTCACTGCCGCCTTTGTCGCCGGGATAGCCCGACAGGTTCAGAACGGACGACGTCAGGAAACCATTGTCCTTGACGGCGTAGCCGAAGTACCCGGTCCGGTCGCCCATCCGGCAGTTCTCGGGCAGGATGATGGCACCGTAGTCGTAGTCCCGTTTTTTGCCTTCGGTCCAGCCCTTCACGCTGCGGAACGCCGTGGCCACGCACGATCCGTAGGGGCGAAGCGCACCGTTCATGCCGGGAATCACTTCAATCGACTTAGCCCAGCCGCCGTTATTGTGCATGAACACGCAGTGCCCGGCTGTGATCACCGTGCGGGGTCCCACCAGCCAGCCCGTCCCGATCCAGCGGGTGCCGTCGGCGGCTGTCATCCGCAGGGCGCAGATGGCCCGCCACGGATACAGGGTCGTGTTCATGATCCGTACCCGGTCGTCGGTGCCGATGATTACTTCGTTGGCCTCCGTTGGCAGGGGTTCGTCGTAGCTGGCGAAGTAAGCTTCGCGGAGCACCGTCGGTATCCCGGCCGTGTTGCCGGGTTCCTGGAGGTCGGTTTCCGCAGGGTCCGTTTCCTGACTTCGGTTTGCGGTAACCGTGCCGAAGTCGGTGCCGGGGATATAGTTTTCGACCGCTTCGAGTTCGGTTTCGTCCGAACCACCGCTCTCCATACCGGCGTAGCCCTGCTCGGGGCGTTCCAGTTCCGTGGCATAGGCACTGCTGCCATTGCCGTTACCATTACGGCTCACTTTCGTTAGTGTGTCTTTCATTGAATTATTGATTGAAGGTTAAAAAAAAGGTGTCTGCTCCCGACCCGCTCCGGTGCGGAACGAGTCGAAGCAGTGCGTCGAAGGTAGCAGACTCATCCGACCGGCCGGACGAAGTTTTGAGGGAACGGTATGTAAATTTTGTCTTTTAACTTCCTGACTATTAATAACTTATATGATAATACCTGCATAACTCATTCCCGGATTGTCGCCCCGGATTTGATTGCCACCGCCGACCCGTCGGCTAAGAAAACCGAGTGAGGTGGCTCCTCAAAAAACGGGGCAAAGTCAGGGCCGTACAGCTTCGGTACGTCGCAGCGAACGTCGTAATCACGGACGGGGAAGATGGACCATTGCGGATGCACAACCTCATATTCCGACGTTCGGCCCTCGCCATTGCGCAACGACGACCGTTTGGTGTAGCCCCAGTAATGCTCGGTGATGAATTCCTCTTCGCTGCCGGGCACCAATGCATTTCCCGCCCGGTCGGCCCGGACACGGACATGATTCCAGTCGGCTCCCACTTTCCAATCGTACTGAATCGTCTGCGTGTCGCCGTCCTGCTGCCAGTTATGGCGCATGGCATGGGTGGCGTAGGGTTCACCGTACAACGTCTTGGCCACGAGCGTAATGGCGAACTTCGGCACAATCTCTTTCACGAAGACGACGCCCCGTTTCCAGCCGGTTTCTGTTTTGCGCCGGACGTAGAACCGCAGGTTGAACTCCTCAAACTCCTCATGAAACGGCACCGCTACCGCCCCGAACATTTTGACCCGCTGGAAGTAAAAACCAACTAAACTGCCGTAGTAAACACCGTTGAATTCGTCTAATTCGGTGCCATAGGGCACAAGCGGCTCCAGCACCCGCCGGTCGATGGCGTAATTGGCAAAAATCAGATTCCGCCATTCGGCAGTGAGGAAGGTAAAAGCCATGAGATTAAATAAGTTGACGACAGTTCATTGGAGAACGGCGTGTGCGTTTGTTGGTTCACCCACCGGGCATGAGACGGCATATAGACGTCAATAACGAACACCCACGTCCGGCGACCGCACTGCCTGTGCCGACGAACCATTGCCGAAACCGGTAGGTTATTGACCGTCAGCATAAACCGACTCTACACGCGAATCCGTACCGCAGTGAACCAGACGCTCCTACTCATCACCCCGCCTTTCACGCAACTGAACACTCCGTATCCGGCGACGGCGTATCTGAAGGGGTTTCTTCAGACGAAGGGTTTTGTATCTCATCAGGCCGATCTGGGCATCGAGGTCATTCTGGCCCTGTTTTCGTCGGGGGGACTGTCGGCGATGTTTGCCCGGCTCGAAGCCGCCGACGCCGAACTATCCGACAACAGCTACCGAATCTGCCGCCTGCAAAACGAGTACGTCAGCACCATCGACCCGGTGATTCGGTTTCTGCAAAACAAGAACCCGACGCTCGCCCACAGCATCTGCGACCGGTCGTATTTGCCCGAAGCGTCGCGGTTTGCGCAGTTGGAAGAGCTGGACTGGGCCTTCGGGACGATGGGGATTCACGACAAGGCGCGGCACTTAGCGACGTTATATCTCGAAGACCTGAGCGATCTCATTCAGGAAGCCGTCGATCCGCATTTCGGGTTCAGCCGCTACGCCGAACGGCTCGGGCGTTCGGCCACGCACTTCGATGAGCTGCACGACGCGTTGCAGGCACCTGACACCCCCATTTCATCGCTGTTAATCGAACTGCTCGAACAGAAAATCCGGCAGTGGCAACCCGACGTGGTCTGTCTGACAGTTCCGTTTCCCGGTAATTTATACGGTGCGCTGACGTGCGGCAAATACCTGAAGCAACACCATCCGGCCATCAAGATCGTGATGGGCGGGGGTTACGCCAACACCGAACTGCGCTCCCTGACGGAACCCCGCGTGTTCGATTACGTGGATTTCATTTGTCTCGATGACGGCGAAACGCCCCTGCTGACGCTGCTCGACCATTTGGCGGGCCAGCGCGAACGGAGCCAACTAAAGCGCGTGTTCGCCCGCACCAATGGCGTCGTGACGTACCACAATGGTGCCCGCGAAAAGGACATCCCACAGCGCGAAACGGGCACGCCTAACTACCGCGACCTTCTGCTGCACGACTATTTATCGGTCATTGAGGTCGTCAATCCCATGCACCGATTGTGGAGCGACGGCCGCTGGAACAAGTTGACGCTGGCCCACGGCTGCTACTGGGGCAAGTGCTCGTTTTGCGACATAACGCTGGATTACATCAAACGCTACGAACCCGTGACGGCCCCGCTCCTCGCCGACCGGATTCAGGAAATCATCGAACAGACCGGACAAACGGGTTTTCACTTCGTCGACGAAGCCGCGCCACCCGCTCTCATGCGCGATTTGGCCCTGGAAATTATCCGCCGGAAGCTGACCGTGACCTGGTGGACGAACATCCGCTTTGAAACCAGCTTCACGCCCGACCTGTGTACGCTGCTGAAAGCGTCGGGCTGCATTGCCGTGTCGGGTGGTTTGGAAGTGGCGTCGGACCGGCTGCTGGAGCGTATGAAAAAAGGCGTTACCGTGGCGCAGGTGGCCCGCGTCGCCGACGCCTTCACCCAGGCCGGTATCATGGTTCACGCGTACCTGATGTACGGCTTCCCGACGCAGACGATGCAGGAGACAGTCGATTCATTAGAGATGGTTCGTCAGTTGTTCATGAATGGCGTGGTGCAGTCGGGCTTCTGGCACCGGTTCGCCATGACCGTCCACAGTCCCGTCGGCGTTGACCCGGCTGCTTTCGACGTGATGCGAATTGATTTCCCCGTGGATTCGGCGGTCAATCACGGCGGTTTTGCCGACAACGACCTCGACCATGCCGACCCGACGGGTGCCGATCACGATTTATTTGCCGATGGACTGCGGAAGTCGCTGTTCAACTACATGCACGACGTGGGTTTCGATCTGCCGCTTCAGGACTGGTTTACGGTCAGGATACCCATCACGTCCATTCCGCCCCGGTACATTGAGAAAGCCATCAGCCAGCCGCCCGACAAAAGCCCGCGACCCAACGCGGTTGTCGTCTGGCCGGGTAATCTGCCCGGCATGGACGTGGTCGAGTTGCAGCAGGGCCGGAAGGTAGTGGAAATGGCTGAACTGGAGTTTTACAGCAAACAAAGCCAGTGGGTGCTCGAAACCACGGTTCCGGTGGGTCAGTGGCTGATGGACACGCTTCCCAAACTCGTCATTGGTACGCACGAGCCGTGTTCATTGGCGCAACTACAAACCGACTACAAAGCCGCCGGACTGGGCCGTTTCGAATCGTTCACGCAATCGCCCGTCTGGACGCAACTCCGGGAAAACGGGCTGTTGATTGTTTGAAGTAGTTGTAATGACCAATACTGCTGATGCGTTGATTTACCGGTTATTTTTCAGGATATTTGGTCAGAGAACCACTGGGGGAAAAGTAAGAGTAGGAAAGATTTCAATCAATAATAAGCGAATGGACGCAACTACAATTCGTCAGGGTATTAGCTACGTGACCAACAGTAAAGGAGAAAAAACGGCCTTACAACTAGACCTGACTAATGCCGCTGTGCAGGAGATAGTTGAAGACCTTATGGACACCCTCGATAGCATTGAGCGACGGAACGAGCCTACACGCTCTTTCATCGATGTGAAGAACGAAATCCTGGCAAGTCGTGGCGTATAACATTGTCATCACCGAGTCCGCCACCAAAGAGATCAAACGCATTCCGGCTAAGATGCAGGATCGAATCCTTGAGAAGATAGACGACCTGGCCCAGGAGCCAAAGCCAAATGGGTATTAAGAAGCTGAAAAGCTTTGACGTGCCCGGCAGTGACTACGATGATTACTACCGCGTTCGGATCGGTGACTACCGCGTTGTATACACAATAGAAAATGAACAGATTACAATTTTTGTCCTCAAAATAGCCCATCGTAAGGATGTCTATGAGTAGGGTACTACCGCAGGACGCTCCACAAACGTTTTTTGGCACGCGGACGTCAAAAACACTTAAAATGTCAGTAACGTTACTGACAAATTGTTAATGAGTATGAACAAGGACCCTCACAAAAATCAGCGAACAGACAAGGCCACCGGCTACCCCCCCCTGTTATCAACTATTACTCCAGTGCGGGTACTGCCGGAACAAACCGATCCCTTCAAACTGATTGCTCAGTCACGACTGGGCATGGCTCATGCTGAGGTAAGGCAATTAGCTGCGCTGTTGGAGCTGACTATTCGTGAACAGGCTATTTTACTGTCGATGAATGAGCGGACGTTGGCTCGTCGCTTGGTTAGCGGCTCACTCAACAAGGTAGAATCGGAACGGCTGCTGTTGCTCAGCGCATTAGCAGTTCACGGCCTGCGGGTGTTTGAAGACCAGGGAAAGTTTAACCGCTGGCTTCGCCGACCCCTCGACATCTTGGACGCTCAGTCGCCCCTGCAACTGCTGGACACCGCCACCGGCTTTCAGGTGGTCGATCAGATCCTGGGGCGCATCGAGTACGGCGTTTATAGTTAAGCATGGCCTTAGTTTACCGCATACAAAAGAAACAGTTCACCGACTCGGTATTGACGGGGGAAGGTGCCCGGCTCAACGGGGGCCGCTGGAACCCACCGGGTACACCCCTGCTCTACACCTCGACTACTCCCGAACTGGCACTCCTGGAAACATTAGTTCATCTGGATGGTACACCCATGCGGGACCTGCCGCCGTTTGTGCGCATCACCATCGAACTGCCCGATGCCATTGAGGAACTACCCGCGTCCATGCTGCCAGCAGACTGGAACCAACTTAAATTTCCTGACGCGTTACCCCGGTTTCTGTTATCCAGATTAGCACCTGCTTACCCAGCATTAGCTTTCTCCCTACCATCGGTGGTTCTGCCGAATTCCCCTTCGCGCAACGTACTGATCAATCCGCTCCACCCGCTGATGAGCCAGGTGAAGGTTACCGAGGTAATCCCCCACGAGTTCGATGAACGCCTGCGCAAGTAATCTCAGGTTGACGCGTTGAACGCAAAACCGCCTGATCAGCGCACATACTGGGTGGCTCTAATCAGGCGATTCGTCAATACGATACGGCAAGCACTGGATTTACTTCTGCTGATATTTTTCCTTATACGTTTTGTACAGGCGTTTGTGCCGGTCGTCCAAATCCACGGTGCGGCCCCGGATGAAGACGTGCTCCACCACGTTCGTACGCATGTCGAGGGCGTCGCCTGCCGAGACAAACAGCGTGGCGTGTTTGCCCTTTTCGAGCGTCCCGACCATGCCATCAATGCCCATAATTTTGGCGGTATTCGACGTTACTAACTTCAGGGCTTCCTCGCGGTCACCGATGCCGAAACCGGCGGCTGTCCCGGCTAAGAACGGCAGGTTGCGCGTCCGCCACCACTCATCGGCGTAGCTCAAACTAACCAAAATACCCGCTTTTTGCAAAATCCCCGGCATCCGGTACGGCAGGTCCACGTCTTCGTCTTCGCGGTTGGGCAGGCGGTGCAGCGCACTCAGAATCACCGCTACGTTGTTGTCTTTCAGGAACGTGACGACGCGGTTGGCTTCCTCCCCACCCACAATCACCACCTTCGGAATACCGAACGATTTAGCAAACGTGACGGCTTCGATGATGTCTTTGCCGTAGTCGGCCCGGACGTAGAGGTTTTGTTTACCCGTAAACAAACCACGCATGGATTCGAGCCGGAGGTTCATCTGGGCCGGGCCAGGCAACGCTGCGTAGGCTTTGGCATCGGCGAAAGTGGCCTGCAACGCACCGATGACTTCGGTACGCTTTTCGTTCTTTTTGATGGTGGTCGTAAAATCGTCGATGTTGAAATCGCGGGCGAAATAGCCGGGCCAGTTGAGCCAGATACCGTCGTCGGCTTTGAGCACGGCGTCTTCCCAGTTCCAGCCATCGGCCATCATCACGCTCGAACTCCCCGATACGGTGCCGCCCTGCGGAGTCGCCTGCGTCAGCAACACACCGTTGTTGCGGATGGTCGGGATAATTTCGGAGTCGGTGTTGTAGGCAATCAGGGCGCGGACGTTGGGGTTCAGAATGCCGACTTCCTGCATGTCGACCGTCGACCGGACAGCCCCGATTTCCTGCAACCCCACCGTCGACGCGGGCGAGATAATACCGGGGTACACGTGCTTCCCCGACACGTTGACTACCTCTAAGTTGGTCAGGTTGAGTTTGACGATGGTCGCGTCGACAACGTTTGTGATGATACCGTTCTCGAAGATGATGACGCCGTTGGGGATCACCTGTCCGTTACCAACATGAATAGTGCCGCCCATCAGGGCCGTGGCGCGGGCCTGCGGTTTCGCCGGAGCCGGATTCTGGGCGAAACCCGTGAGCGATGCGAGGGTGAGTAAGGTAATGAGTATCTTTTTCATAGTAGGTTTTTTAAACGCAGAGGTAGAAGAGGATGCATAGAGGACACAGAGTCTCTGCGCTCTCTGCGAATCCTCTTCTACCTCTGCGTTTGAGTTTGTTCCTCTCCTTCGGCCATGACGCCTTCGATGTCTTCGCAATGCCGCATCCGCCCCCGTTTGGGATTAGGTTTGGTTGTAGACGAGCCGCTTGCTTTGGCAACCATCATCTTCTGAATCAGCCGGGCGCGTTCGGTCTGTAGGGCATCACCTTTGCGGTCTTCGCTGCTCAGGTCGAAATAAACGGCCCCGTCGATAATCGTCTTTTCGGGCCGGGCGTAGATAGCCAACGGATTGGCGTTCCAGAGTACCAGATCGGCGTCTTTACCGACGCGGATACTACCCAGCCGACTATCCAAATGCAACAGTTTGGCCGGATTGAGGGTCACCAATTTCCAGGCCTCCTCCTCGGTCAAACCGCCGTACTCAACCGTTTTGGCCGCTTCCTGATTCAGTCGGCGGGCCATTTCGGCATCGTCGGAGTTGATCGACACCGTCACGCCCTGCCGGTGCATCAGGGCCGCATTGTACGGAATGGCGTCATGAACTTCCATCTTGTAGGCCCACCAATCGGCAAACGATGAGGCACCCGCGCCGTGTTTCGCCATCTTGTCGGCCACTTTATAACCCTCCAGGATGTGCGTGAACGTATTGACTTTAAAGCCCAGCGAATCGGCAACGTGCAGCAGCATGTTGATTTCCGACTGCACGTAGGAGTGGCAGGTGATGAAGCGTTTTGCCGCCAGAATTTCGGCCAATGCGTCGAGTTCGATGTCCCGGCGCGGGGCTACGGC
>JAYTAC010000500.1:0-1232 GCA_043737755.1 Spirosoma sp. | reverse complement strand
GCCGGGGAGCCGTTCAGCGGCAGCAGCCCGAGGTATGCGATGTTGGCCAACAGGTAGATGAGCGTGACGGTCAGCGTTCCGAAGAAAAGGGCCAGCGGGATGTTCCGGCGTGGGTTTTTGATCTCGCCCGCAATGAACGTCACGTTGTTCCACGCATCGGCTGAGAAAATGGACCCCACCATCGACGTGCCGAATGCCAGCAGCAGGGCCATTCCCGCCAATGACGTTGTCTCACCGGTTGCCGACGTGCTGGTGGCGTCCCAGGCGTTGGCGAGGTTGGCCGACAGCAGGCCGCTGTTCAGCCCCAGCGCGATGCCCACCACGATCAGCCCCAACAGGGCCAGCAGTTTGGCCGACGTAAACACGTTCTGAATCAGCTTGCCGCTCTGCACCCCCCGGCTGTTGAGCCACGTGAGCAGCACTAAACTACCGATGGCGTAGAGCGATCCCCACGTGACCTTAATCGGTCCCAGTGCCAGCAGCACGTTTTCCGGTCCCAACGCCGGGATGAACACGGCCGAGAATTTGGCAAACGCCACCGCCACGGCCGCAATCACCCCCGACTGGATGACGGTAAAAACCGTCCAGCCGTAGACGAAGCCCGTCAGTTTGCCGTAGGCCCGCTGAATGTAGATGTATTGCCCGCCCGCTTTGGGCATCATCCCCGCCAGTTCGCCGTAACTCAGCGCAGCCGCCACCGTCAGCACGCCCGTGAGTGCCCACAGCATGAGCAGCCAGCCCGACGAGCCGAGGTTGCGGGCCATGTCGGCGGTGACGATGAACACGCCCGAGCCGATCATGGAGCCGGAGACGATGAGGGTGGAGTCTAAGAGGCTCAGTGAGCGGTTGAATTCGGTTTTTTCGTCGGCGACAGCTTGCACGGGATGAAGCGGGTTTGGGTGATTTACCCCACAAGAAGCGCGGGATTGGCTGAAATTGCAAATAGGCGTTGCGCTGATGAGGTATTAACGCCGACCAGAAACAGCGACGAAGCGGGTAAAACTCCCCAACTCGGCCCTGTTGTCAATTATTTACTTCAGCACCAATTCTCGCACCGCTCCCGCCGACAGTACCCCGCCCGCCCGGAGCTTACCCGGTGCGTAGCCAGCCACCACCACCGACGTGCAGGGTAGCGCACCACTCAGCACCGTCAGCGATACGTGCAGCCCATCGGCTTGTTTCGTCTTGGCGATGGTTCCCCAGGCGTAGCCATTCGACCAGAAAAACGTACC
>JAYTAC010000499.1:0-19219 GCA_043737755.1 Spirosoma sp. | reverse complement strand
AGACACAATGGCTGGTCCCGAAAAGAAAGACAAAATGATTTATCTCAGGAGCGATGAAGAAATCGACCTGATCAAAGTCAGTGCACAGGTGCTTGGGAAAGCTCACGCAGAAGTAGCAAAGTTGGTTAGGCCCGGCGTAACGACGAAAGAATTGGACATAGTTGCGGAGACGTTTATCAAGGACAACGGCGGCTACCCCTCTTTTCTTGGGTATAACAAGTTTCCCGCTTCCCTATGCATATCTATCAATGATGTGGTGGTGCATGGATTTCCGGGCCGGTACGAACTCCGTGAAGGGGATATCATATCGATTGACTGTGGCGTAAAGCTGAATGGCTATCATAGTGACAGTGCCTACACGTATCCTGTTGGTGAGGTTTCTCCAGCGGTGCGTCGGTTGCTGGCCCGGACCAAGGAGTCAGTTTACGTCGGTGCTGAAAAGGCAATTGAAGGCAATCGAATTGGTGATATTGGGTTTGCCATTCAAACCTACACGGAAAAATTTGGTTACTCGGTTGTTCGGGAGTTAGTGGGACATGGTGTTGGTAAGGAACTGCACGAAGCCCCTGATGTGCCAAATTATGGTAAGCGGGGACAAGGTCCAAAATTACGTGAAGGTATGGTTCTGGCTATTGAGCCAATGATCAACTTTGGCAAGAAGGGCGTGATACAAGAACGTGACGGCTGGACAATCCGAACGATTGATCGAAAACCATCGGCTCATTTTGAGCATACTGTGGCAGTGCGAAAAGGGAAACCGGAAATATTGACAACGTTTAAGTACATTGAGGCCGTCACCGCCAACACAAGCCTGATGATTGAAACGAAAGAACTGATGGCGGCTTAGAGCAAACATGGCAAAGCAGAATTCAATAGAGCAGGATGGAGTAATTTTGGAGGCACTATCGAACGCGATGTTCCGGGTCGAACTGGCTAACAAGCACGAGGTAATTGCTCATATTTCAGGAAAAATGCGGATGAATTACATCAAGATTCTACCCGGAGACCGTGTGAAATTGGAGATGTCGCCTTATGATTTAAGTAAGGCAAGGATAGTGTATCGGTACAAATAGTGGTGAGTTTTGAGTGTTTTGGCGTCTGGCACTTGTGTCTTTGCTGTCATGCTCGAACGCTCAGATACTCAAAGCAAGGTTTAACATGAAAGTCAAAGCGTCAATTAAGAAACGCAGTGTAGACTGCAAGGTGATCCGTCGGAAAGGGAAGCTGTACGTGATCAACAAGAAGAATCCCCGTTACAAACAAAGACAAGGATAAGCATGGCACGTATTGCAGGTGTAGACATTCCAGACAAGAAGCGGGGCGAAATTGCGCTGACTTACATCTTCGGCATTGGCCGAAGCCGGGCGAAAAAAATCTTGACCGATGCTGGTATCAGCGTTGATAAAAAAGCCAGTGAGTGGTCGGACGATGAGGCAAGTGCGGTGCGCAATGCGATCTCGAACGAGTACAAAGTGGAAGGTGCTCTGCGTTCTGAAGTTCAGTTGAGCATAAAACGGCTGATGGACATTGGTTGCTACCGAGGCCTGCGCCACCGGAAAGGACTGCCGGTTCGAGGTCAGCATACAAAAAATAACTCCCGCACCCGAAAAGGAAAGCGGAAGACAGTCGCAAACAAGAAGAAAGTAACGAAGTAAGGGGCTTATGCCATGCCATTGCGGTAATGGCGTAAACTGAACAACTCAAAAAATGGCTCAAGCAAAACGCAAAGACAAAGCGAAAAAGCGGGTAGTGATTATTGAACCCGTAGGTCAGGTACACATACGGGCTACATTCAATAACATCATTATTTCGATCACAAACATGAACGGTCAAGTTATTTCTTGGGCGTCGGCGGGCAAAATGGGCTTTCGTGGTTCGAAAAAAAATACACCTTATGCCGCTCAAACGGCCGCTTCAAACTGTGCAGCCGTTGCCCATGATCTGGGTATGCGGAAAGCGGAAGTTTTCGTGAAAGGTCCGGGGTCAGGTCGCGAGTCGGCCATTCGCACCATTCAGAACTCAGGAATCGAGGTGACTACGATTCGCGACATCACCCCCATGCCGCACAATGGCTGTCGGCCGCCTAAGCGTCGTCGCGTATAGCACGACACAAGTATAGCACATGAATAAGGACAGGCGACATTGAGTTGTGTCTGTCCGGTTCTTCACATTTATTCATTCAGTAGAGAATGGCACGTTACATTGGGCCGAAGGCCAGAATCTCGCGCAAGTTTGGTGAACCTGTCATGGGTCCCAGCAAGGCGCTTCAGAACAAAAATTATGGACCGGGAATGCACGGTCGGGGACGCAAGCGGAAACAGTCTGAGTACGCACTCCAATTAATTGAAAAACAGAAGGTTAAATATACGTACGGCATTCTGGAACGTCAGTTCCGCGCTTTGTTTCATCGCGCTCAGGTGCGTGCAGGCATCACAGGTGAGAACATGCTGAAACTGTGCGAAGCTCGTCTGGACAATACCGTGTATCGTTTAGGCATTGCTACGTCGCGCCGGTCGGCGCGTCAGTTGGTGGCCCACAAGCACATTATAGTCGACGGTGAAGTGGTGAATATTCCTTCTTACTCGCTCAAGCCGGGACAGACCATCGGCGTCCGGGAAAAATCAAAGTCATTGGAAGCGGTTTCGTCGAGCCTGTCAGCTCGGAACACCAAACGTTACAACTGGGTGGAGTGGGACGGTCAGCAAATGGTAGGTAAGTTCATCAGCTACCCCGAACGCGACCAGATTCCCGAAAACTTCAACGAGCAGGCTATCGTCGAGCTATATTCAAAGTAAGCAGGATTAACAGTAGAATCTTTTCGGTACTGCTGTCTTTACAGATACGATTTCACCATTCGGTGGCTTGTTCAGCTGTGTTTGCGCTCATTACAAACACTCTTTGAGGTGGGCTACTGATACTGTGAATCTTGTCTCAGTCTTCACGCCAAGGCAGAGAACTGCTCTAAACGATACGAAACGTATGTCAATATTAGCGTTCCAAATGCCCGACAAAGTCGTAGTGGAGAAAGCCGACGACTTTCACGGTGTATTTGAATTCAAACCCCTTGAGAAAGGCTATGGTGTGACCATCGGCAATGCGCTCCGGCGCATTTTGTTGTCGTCATTGGAAGGATACACAATCACGAGCGTCAAGTTTCCTGGTGTGTTACATGAGTTTTCCTCCGTAGAGGGCGTTGTCGAGGATGTAACGGAGATCATTTTGAACCTGAAAATGGTTCGTTTCAAGAAGATCAATGATATGGTCGACAACAAAATCACGGTCCACATTAAAAAGCAGTCAGTACTGAGGGCCGGTGATATATCCAAATTCTCGCCTTCATTTGAGGTTCTCAACCCAGAGTTGGAATTGTGTCATATTGATGATACGCGAGAACTGGAGATGGAAATATTCGTGGAGAAAGGCCGTGGCTACGTTCCTGCCGACGAGCCACGGGCAAATGAACTTCCGTTTGGCCATATTCCCATAGACGCAATATATACGCCGATCAAGAATGTCAAGTTCAGCGTTGAAAACACGAGAGTCGAACAGAAAACGGACTACGAGCGGCTGTTGCTGGATATCGAAACTGACGGTTCCATTCACCCGGAGGAAGCACTGAAGGGTGCTGCGTACATCCTAATTCAGCACTTTATGCTGTTTTCCGATCAGACGATGACGTTTGAGACGGCTAAACTGGAGGAGGAGAACGTAGTGGACGAGGAAGTACTTCACATGCGGAAGCTGTTGAAAACCTCACTTGCTGATCTGGATTTATCGGTTCGGGCATATAACTGTCTGAAGTCGGCCGACGTCCGTACATTAGGTGACTTGGTCCGGTTAGAAATTTCTGATATGATGAAATTTCGCAACTTCGGTAAGAAGTCGCTGACCGAGCTGGAACAGCTTGTTGCTGAAAAGAATCTGACGTTCGGTATGGACGTTGTCAAGTACAGGTTAGACGAAGATTAAGACTTAAGATGGCTTGCGGTTAGTGTTGGGCCGCCGAAGCGGTTTGTAGTTAATACGACCATAAACCACAAACCGCCCCGGCGACCCGCTACGAATTACAAACAAAGACAATGAGACACGGTAAAAAACATAATCACCTCAGCCGAACGCATTCGCACCGCGAAGCGATGCTACAGAACATGGCTTCATCGCTGATTTTGCTCAAGCGCGTGGAGACTACAGTCGCGAAGGCGAAGGAACTCCGCAAGTTTGTGGAACCTATTCTGACCAGAGCCAAAGAAGACACGTACCAGAATCGTCGTGTGACGTTCATGTATTTGAACGATAAAGAGACGATGAAAGAGCTGTTTGGAATTGTTGCCGACAAAATCGGTGATCGGCCGGGTGGCTACACCCGGATCATTAAACTTGGCAACCGCAAAGGGGATAACGCTGATACCTGCCTGATCGAACTCGTCGACTTTAATGAGGTTCTGTTGTCGGCTGCTGCTGAGAAAGCGACTGCCACGACCAAAACACGCCGGAGTCGCCGAAGTGGTGGTGCAAAATCTGCTGACGAGACTGTTGCAGTCCCGGTCGTTGCTGCTGCTCCGGTAGTAGTAGCCGACATGACGGTGCCTGATTCAAACGCAGACGATACCAATCAAACCGAAGAATCAGCACCAGTTACTGCTCCTGTCACTGACTTAACGAAGGAGACTCTCACCGACGAGGCACCATCGGTGTTTGGAGATCCGTCAACCGACGACGACGCAAAACAGAGCTAATGAATAAATCAGTATCTGCATAAAAAAGGGGGTTGGCCGTTATCGGTTAACCCCTTTTTTTAGGCTTTTTTAACCCAACAAGAAGATGAGACACACGCAGCAACCTGAAGCATTATTGGTCTTGCAGGACGGTTCGACATACCAAGGTTTAGCACTTGGCAAAAAAGGAACGGCGGGGGGCGAAATTTGCTTCAACACCGGTATGACCGGCTATCAGGAAATCTACACCGATCCATCTTATTACGGACAAATAATCGTTAACACAACCTCCCACATTGGTAATTACGGTGTGTTGAATAGTGCCGAACAAGAGTCGAATGGGGTGAAAATCAGGGGGATGGTCTGTAACTTCTTTTCGGGTATCCATTCGCGCTACACGGCTGACGGTTCGTTGCAGGACTACTTCGAGCGGGCAGGAATCGTAGGTATTCATGGTGTCGATACGAGACAGTTGGTTCATTATATTCGCTCGAAAGGCGTAATGAATTGTATTATCTCGTCAGAAATACTTGATCCGGTGGTACTGTTGGCCAAATTGCAGGAAGTCCCCGATATGGCCGGACTGGAACTGTCGTCGGAGGTTTGCACGGCCGAAGCTTATGAAGAAGGTGACCCGGACGCTCGTCTGCGGGTGGCAGTATTGGATTTAGGGGTGAAGCGGAGCATCCTGAGTAACCTCAATGAACGGGGCGTATTCTGCAAGGTATTCCCGGCCCGGACGCCCTATGCCGAACTGTCCCAATGGAACCCTGATGGCTACTTCATCGCTAACGGCCCTGGTGATCCCTCGGCTATGCCTTATGCGGTTGAGACGGTGAAGCAAGTATTGAATGACGAAAAACCGCTGTTCGGAATTTGCTTAGGTCATCAGATATTGTCGTTAGCCAGTGGCATTTCGACTTACAAGATGCACAATGGTCATCGGGGTCTGAATCACCCGGTCAAAAATCTTATCACGGGCCACTGCGAGGTCACGTCGCAGAATCACGGTTTTGCCGTGCGGGCCGAAGAGGTAATGGACCATGCTAATGTCGAACTAACGCACATCAACCTGAACGACAACACTATTGAAGGTATCCGACGGAAAGACAAGCCCGCCTTCTCGGTTCAATACCACCCCGAATCGTCGCCCGGCCCGCACGATTCGCGGTATCTTTTCGATCAGTTCGTGGGAATGATGGAAGAGTAGGAGCGTGTTTGCTTTTAACTAAAAGCCGCATTCGTTGAGCCGGAAGCTGCCTCTGCATTTCCGATTCTGCGGGTACTGAACAGCCGCTGATATCTAAGGCAACTGATACACAGCCTTTGTATTGCTTTCTCGGTTGCTGGTGAAAAAATGATCTCAACTTTAGGTAATGTGCTGACTACAGCTTCGGCATGTGTTAGGTGACCAATCGTGTTAAGGGTCAACATTGACGGTCAATTCGTTGGTGTTGCAGGGGCAATTTCGTTTCTTGTAGCGTTGGCGGTAGCCTGCATACGTAGCCAGCCTAAATTCAATGTGGTTAGAAACCAAGAAAATCGTTGTTATCGGTGGCACGACTGGCATAGGCCTGTCGGCCGCGCTTGCGTTCGTGAGTGAAGGAGCACAGGTGGTGGTGGTTGGGCGTGACCCGAATAGTTGCGCTGCCGCCGAAAACCAACTTGGTGGCAACGGATTAGCCATGTCCGGCGATGCGTCGGACCCGCAAACGGCTCCCAAAGCCGTTGCGCTTTGTCAGCAGATTTTCGGCGGGTTCAGCGGGCTGTATCACGTAGCGGGGGGTAGCGGTCGGCGGTTTGGCGATGGGCCGCTGCACGACATCACCCTCGACGGCTGGAATTACACCGTTAACCTCAACCTCACGTCGCTTATGCTGTCAAATCAGGCAGCGGTGCGGGCGTTTCGGGCGCAGCAGAGCGGGGGCGTCATTCTCAACATGGGGTCTGTGCTGGGATCGCGGCCTTCACCGGCCTACTTTGCCACTCATGCCTACGCAGCCATGAAGTCGGCGGTGATTGGTTTCACAAAGTCGGTGGCTTCCTACTATGCCAACGACAATATTCGCGTCAATGTGCTGGCTCCCGCCTTAGTCGAAACACCGATGGCCAAACGCGCAGCCGACGACAACACGATCATGGCGTTTACCAAAACCAAACAGCCGCTCGACGGTGGGCGTATTGGTCAGCCCGGCGACCTCGACGGTGCAGCCGTGTATTTCATGTCCGACCAGTCGGTGTTTACCACCGGGCAGGTGCTGACTGTAGATGGCGGCTGGAGCGTTAGCGAAGGGCAGTTATGAACGCAATTGGCATCGACCTCGGCGGCACCCGGATCAAAGGAGTTTTGATGAATATCGAAACGGGCGAGATTATCAAGCAGGTTTATCACCCCACCAACAGCGATAAAGACGGGACTGATACTCAGCGGAATGCCGCCCGGCCCGGCGACGCTTTACCCGGCGAAGCGTCACCCGGCGAAGCGTCACCCGGTGCCACCCACTGGCAACAGGCCGTCGCCGAAGCTATCACCGACCTGCGGACGCAGTCTGCATCACTAGTGAACGCTGTTGGCTTGTCGGCACCGGGACTACCCAACGAAACCAATCAGTGCATTGCATTTATGCCTGGTCGGTTAGCTGGTCTGGAGGGCTTTCATTGGGGCAGATTCCTGAATGTTCCCGTTCATGTTGTGAACGATGCCCACGCGGCCCTGCTGGCCGAAAGTCAGTTCGGTGTGGCGAAAGGGTACAAAAATGTGGTGATGCTCACGCTTGGCACGGGCGTTGGGGGTGGGGTAATCATCGACGGAAAGCTACATCAGGGTAACCTTCAGCGAGCCGGTAGTCTCGGCCACATCACCGTCGATGGACAAATTGACCCTGACGTGGCGGGGCAGCCGGGCAGTCTGGAAAATGCCATTGGTAATGCCACCATCGAAAAACGCTCGATGGGCCGCTTCACGTCAACCTACCAACTGCTTGAAGCGGTGAAACAGGGGGACTACTTTGCCCAGTGGGTTTGGCTATCGTCGGTGCAGAAATTAGCGGTTGGCGTCAGTGCATTGATGAACTGTTTCTCGCCCGATCTGATCGTGCTGGGCGGGGGCATCACGCAGGCCGAAGACGACTTGTTGCTGCCTCTGTCCGAGTTCATGAACTTGTATGAATGGCGACCCGGTGGCCGGGCAACGCCCATTAAATTAGCGCAGTTCGGCGACATGGCCGGGGCTATCGGGGCCGCGAGTTTCGCCATTCAGTCTGAACCAGGATTAGACTGATTATCAAGATTGGATTGATCTTCTTGATTTCGTTTTTCTGACCTTATTTACCTGACGTTCGTATTTTATCCTGAAAATTATTTTGATCAGTCTAATCCCGATTCAGATCTTGGTTCAGACATACATTCAGAAATGCCGGGCGATCCTTGACACGGTCGAAGCGCAACAGAACCAGATTCAGCAAACGGCCCGCTGGTTTGCCGACACGATTTTGGCCGGGCGCATGGTCCACGTTTTCGGGTCGGGCCACAGCCGGATCATGGTCGAGGAAATGTGGCCGCGCTACGGGTCGTTTCCCGGTTTCAACCCCATCGTTGAACTCTCGCTCACGTTCCATAACCTCGTGGTGGGTGCCAACGGACAGCGGCAGGCCATGTTTCTGGAAAACGTGCCGGGTTTAGCCGACCGAATTTTGCGCAATTATGACCTGAGCAATCAGGATTCCGCCCTTGTGATCTCGTCCAGCGGCTGCAACGTCGTTCCCATCGAAATGGCTGAATTGTTCCAGCAAAAAAGAGTTAAGGTAGTGGCACTCATCACAAAAGATCATTCCGATGCCAGCACCAGCAAACGCACCGACGGCAAAAAATTGGGCGATTTTGCCGACTTGATTTTAGATACCGGTGCTCCCGTTGGCGACGCCATGCTGACCGTGCCGGGATTGGATACACCCGTGGCACCGGGCAGTACGGTTGGCGGAGCCGTGCTCATCAACTGCATCAAGGCCGAAGTTGCCAAACTGCTGACCGAGGGCGGTCGCCCGCCAACAGTTTTGAGCGCGGGCGTAGTTGTTGGTGCGGCACGGGCGGTGGCACTGTTTGAGAGTGCTTACGACGAACACGCCCACCGATTAGCGAAGTTGTACGCCAACGTGGGCGTGGCGAGTTACGTGAGCGAATCATGATCGAAACGTCCCGCCTGACGCTGCTGCCCCTCACGCTCGACCAACTCCGGCTGCACGTGGCCGACAGCACGCAGTTGGAAGCGTCGCTGGGGCTGCTAAAAGGTCATCGTAAGGTGGTGGAGCCGCTGTTGAGCGTGATTGTCCATTTCACAGTGCCTCGCCTGAGAGACCCCGCCCGTAACCCGCTCTACAACACCATCTGGATTGCCATCGACCGACAAAAGCAGCAGATTGTGGCCGACGCCAAGTTTAAAGGAGAACCCGACGAAATGGGTACTGTCGAGATCGGTTACGGCACATACCCGGCGTTTCAGCGGCAGGGCTATATGGCCGAAATGGTGAGCGGACTGGTGCGCTGGGCAGCTAAGCAGCCCGGCGTCTTGCGGTTGGTGGCCGACACCGACGCCGAGAACGTAGCGTCGCAGAAGGTGCTCGAAGCCAACGGATTCCGGCTGTTCGATCAGATCGAAGATATGCTGTGGTGGGAATATTCTATATGAAACGAAAGCTACTTTTTATTTGCAGCCGCAACAAGCAACGCAGCCTGACGGCTGAGACAGTACTACGTGGTAATCAAACTATTGAGGTTAAGTCGGCAGGTACGGAGAACGGAGCACGGGTAAAAGTGACGGCCGGACTGCTTAACTGGGCTGATTTGATTTTTGTGATGGAACGCAGGCATCTTAATCGCTTGCAACAGAAACACGCTGGTGCCTTAGTTGACAAGACCATCATTACGCTCGGAATAGCTGACGGCTACGCGTATATGGATGAGGAGCTGGTTGATATTCTGACAAATCGGCTTGCTGAGTATATTGATTTGTAAGCAGGTTTTGTCAATTTTACATGAATCGCTCTCACTATGGAAGTTACGGACGAGATCGAATCATACGTTGTTGAGACGCTTCATAAGATTCGTTTGTTTGACGAGTCGATCCGGCAACTGAGACAGTTGGGTGCAACTGTTGGAGCGGCCGAGTCGGAGCGTATGCGCAGCGAGTTAGCGCGTGAACTGGCTAAACTGACAAAGCAAATTAGCGCAGACCCAATACAGTAATCAGTAAAAAACCCTTACACGCTTCTATGAACTCCCGCAGAAAATTCCTCCGCCAACTCGGCGGCTCCTCGGCCCTGTTGACCGGTGGCGCATCACTCCTTATTCCGGCTCAGGCCGACGCCCGCACGTATCGCGAAAGCCTGATCGAAAGCATCAAACCACGCTCAGCCGCCGACACCATTAACATTGGTTTGATTGGCGCGGGCATCATCGGGCATTTCGACCTGAACTGCGTGCTCAAAGTGCCCGGCACCAAAGTCGTGGCCGTCGCCGATCTCTACGATCCCCGGCTCGTGCGGGCCAAAGAAGTTTGGGGACCTGACATCATGACCACCCGAGACTACCGCGAAGTGCTGACTCGCAAAGACGTGGATGCCGTGCTGATCTGCGTTCCCGACCACTGGCACGACCGCATCTCAATCGACGCCCTGAAGGCCGGTAAGCACGTCTACTGCGAAAAGCCGATGGTGCATCACATCGAAGAGGGGCAGGCCGTGATCGACGCGCACAAGAAGTCGGGGAAGGTGTTTCAGGTGGGCAGTCAGCGGGCGAGTGCGTCGGCGGTGCTCGAAGCTAAAAAACGCTACGAAGCAGGCGATATCGGTGAACTAACCTCAGTAGAAGCTTTCCTGGATCGGACCGACGCCCTCGGCGCGTGGCAGTACACCCTGCCACCCACCGTCGATCCCAAAGACCTCGACTGGAACAGCTTCCTCGGCGACGCGCCCAAAAAGGCGTTTGAGCCGGTCCGTTTTTTCCGGTGGCGCAATTATAAAGACTACGGCACGGGCGTAGCGGGCGATTTGTTCGTTCACCTGCTCACGGGACTGCATACTGTAACGGGCAGTCAGGGGCCAACGAGCATCTACTCGCTTGGTGATCTGAATTACTGGAAAGACGGGCGCGACGCCTACGACCTCGTTACGGCCCTGATGAGTTACCCCAAAACAGCCACCAACGCGTCGTTTCCACTGGCGATGCGCGTTAATCTGGCAACCGGTGCGGGTGGCGACATTCACACGCGGCTGGTCGGGACGGACGGCGTGATCGACATCGGCTGGAACTCCTTCACCATGAACCGGCTCAAGCGACCCAACGCGCCGATGTACAGCAAAGGCTATGACGCGCTGTTTACCTATCCGCAGGCGGTGCAGGACCAGTTCGTGCAGCAGTACGACCAGAAATACCCGGCCGGGCAGTTTACCCGCGAAATAAAAAATGAACCGGTGGTGTCGTTCAACGCGCCCGATGGCTACGATGACCGGCTCGACCACATGATTGTGTTCTGCAACGCCATCCGCGAAAATAAACCATCGCTCGTCAAAGAAGATGCCGAGTTCGGGTTTCGGGCAGCGGCACCGTCGCTGGCCGCCAACCTGAGCGTCGAGCAGAAGCGGGTCATCAACTGGGACCCCGTTACTATGAAACTGACGAAGCCGGTTTAAGTAATGAATAATGGACAATGCAAAATGAACGATGACAGCGTGTGAGTCATCATTCATTTTGCGTTGTCCATTATTCATTTTACATCATTTTCTACATGCAGCCCATTCCCATCAAAACTACCGTTGTTGGTTCGATGCCGTTTCCGGGCTGGCTCGAATTTGCCAGTCAGAATCTGAGTCAGTTTGGCCCCGCCGATATCAATGAGATGATCGAAGATGCGGTCGTGGCGTCGGTACATGACCAGGTTACGGCCGGATTAGACGTAATCACCGACGGCGAACAAACCCGTTTCGATTTCAACCTGTCGTTCTACGGCTACATCAACGGCATTCAAAATAACGATACTGAACTGCGCCGGTTTGGTCCGCCCGCCCATGACCAGCGCGGTAAACACAACATCATTGAGCCGCTGACGGCTCCGCGTGGCCTGGGCGTGGTGGAGGAGTACCAGCGGCTGAAACGGCTCGCTCCCAGTGGACAAGGGTTAAAAGTGTCGATTCCCGGCCCCTACACGCTCAGCGGTCGGTTGCTACCCGGCAGTTTGTATAAAGACCGGTGGGAAGTGACGGAAGCGTTGTTACCGCTCGTCAACAAGGAAATTGCTGATCTGGTAGCCCTCGGCGTACCCGAAATATGCGTCGATGAGCCGTCGATGTCGTGCTATGCGTATCGGGAGGATACCAAACGGTTTGTCGATATTTTTAACCGGACGGTTGCGCCGGGCGTGGGCAAAACGCGGCTGTCGATGCACCTCTGCTTCGGGAACTACAAAGGCCGGTCGGTGGGCAAGAAGAGCATCGCGCCGATGCTGCCCGATTTCATGGATATGACGGTGGACGAACTTCACTCGGAAATGACCATCCTGAATTTCAGCGAAGTACATCTGCTCGAACGCTTTGCCGAGAAGTTTGACGTGGCGGTGGGCGTCATCGACGTCAAAAGCTACTACATCGAAACACCCGACGACGTGGCCGAACGCATCCGCAGGTGTCTGTCCTACGTCCCGGCCGAAAAACTTGCCGTGGCACCCGACTGTGGCTTGAGCCAAACCGCCCGCTGGGCCGCTGAACAGAAATTGATAAATATGGTGGCGGGAGCAAAAATTGTCCGGGGTGAGCTTTAGCCGATAAATTGTTATTCCGACGCAGGAGGAATCTCAAGTTTGATTGATACGGAAGTTTGAGATTCCTCCTGCGTCGGAATGACAATCTGGGGGTTCACCCTCAATTCATCCCCAATCACACACCTTTCCTGAGCCAGCCTACTCATACTCTCAACCAGCAGTATCCGGGTTTTGGCGTTGTCGAAATGCTCGCCGAAGGCCGCGTGGAGTTCTTTGCGTTTCATGGCTTCCAGAAAACGCCGGGCATCGTCGGGGGTTTCGAGCAGGAGGGGAGGGACCTCGGTGGGCTGGTCGGCATCGTCTTTGGCCACCATCGTGAAGTAGGACGTATTGGTGTGTTTCACGGTGCCCGTTCTGACGTTCTCGGCGATGACCTTGATTCCCACCACCAACGATGTCCGGCCGACGTAATTGACCGATCCCAGCAGCGATACCAATTCGCCCACCTCGACCGGCTGACGGAAATTAACTCCATCGACCGATACCGTGACGCAGTATGTTCCTGCATGTTTGGCCGCGCAGGCGTAGGCAACTTTATCCATCAGCGATAGCAGCGTACCACCGTGAACGCGCCCGCCGAAGTTGGCGTAGGCCGGAATCATGAGTTCGGTCAGCGTTGTGCGCGAATGGCTGACGGGTTTGGGCGGGAGAGGCATAGTTTGGGGAGTGGTATTGGGTGAAGGTCAAAAAGCGAAAGAACGAATGGCATTACTTAAAGTAATGCCATTCGTTCTTTCGCTTTTTGACTCCTCAAATTGGATAAATAAGTGATCTAAACGGCGAAACTCTCACCACAACCGCAGGTGCGGCTGGCGTTGGGGTTCTTGAATTGGAAACCTTTGCCATTCAAACCGTCGGAAAAGTCAAGTTCTGTACCAGCTAAATACAGCAAACTTTTACGGTCGACTAAGATTCTGATGCCTTTATCTTCAACAACGTGATCGGTTGGTTGCTGGGCCGCGTCGAATTGTAAATCGTACATCAGCCCTGAACAGCCACCACCCTGCACGGCCACTCGGATTGCATAATCAGCGGCAAGGCCATCTTTCGTACGCAGTTCAACGATTTTGTTTCTGGCGATTTCTGAGACGGTAACCATGATTGCAAGGGGGTATAATGACGCGAAATGATACTAACCTACTAACTTTCGGCCTATCGGAAAAGTTCTTTTCACAGTCTCCGCCAGCATCATGCTGTCGGCAAGAGATAAATACCACCAGCAGGATGCTGGCGAAGACAGATATGCTTACCAACGTCGAACACATCGGTATTGCCGTCCGCGATATGGCCGCAGCGAATGAGTTATTTGCTAAACTGCTCAACGTACTGCCGTACAAAGCGGAATCGGTTGAGACAGAGGGCGTGGTGACGTCATTTTTTCGCGTGAACAAGACCAAAATCGAATTGCTCGAGGCAACTACCCCCGACAGTCCAATTGCAAAATTTCTGGACAAAAAAGGCGAGGGAATTCATCATTTGGCATTTGAGGTCGATGATATTGTGTCTGAGATGGGGCGGCTGAAAGGGGAGGGGTTTACGTTATTGAGTGAGGTACCCAAACGCGGGGCCGACAACAAATGGGTGTGTTTCATGCACCCGAAAGGCACAAATGGCGTACTCATCGAACTGTGTCAGGAGATAAAACAATAAGCGGGTATGAAGCTAAAAAGAGGATTTTGGATTGCATTGCTGGTTTTATGGACATTCGAAGCGCAGGCGCAGACCATAACGAACGCAGCCCGCTATACGCAGCCGGGGGTTGACGTGTTAAACTACAATTTTGCGCTCATCCTGAGCGATTCCACGAACCAAATTAAGGGTGAAACCACGATCCGGTTCACCCGCGCCGACGACCGGCAGAGCGTCTGGTTCGACCTGATCGAAGCTAAAAATGACTCGGCCCGGAGCGGAATGCGTGTCCGGGAGGTGCGGTTGCCGGATGGGAAAGTTGTTCCGTTCAGCCACCGCAACGACCGCGTGTTCATCAATCTGCCACCCGCACCCGGCCAGCCGACGGAAGTTGTGATTCGGTACGAGGGCACTCCGGCGCGGGGTCTGATTATTAGCCGGAACAAATTCAACGAGCGTACCTTTTTCGGGGATAACTGGCCCAACAACGCCCGCAATTGGCTTCCGGTGGTCGATCACCCATCGGACAAAGCCACTTGCGCGTTTACGGTCGACGCTCCGGCTACGTATCGCGTCATTGCCAATGGTAAGTTGCTGGACGAGAACCTGTTGCCGGGAAGCAGAAAGCGGACGCGCTGGCAGGAAAGTACGCCCATCCCCACGAAGGTGATGGTGATCGGCGCGGCCCGCTTTGCGGTTGAAGACGTCGGTTCGGTGAGCGGGATACCCGTGCAAAGCTGGCTCTATCCCAACGATAGCAAGAAAGGATTCATCGACTACCGCCCGGCCAAAGAAATTCTTCAATACTTCATCGACAAGATCGGGCCGTACTCGTACGAGAAGTTGGCCAACGTTCAGTCTACAACGGTTTTTGGCGGAATGGAAAACGCGAGCTGCATCTTCTACAACGAGAAGGTTATTGTCGGTAAGAAGGATTCGGACGTGGAGGCTTTGCTGGCGCACGAGATCGCTCACCAGTGGTTTGGCAACTCAGCTACCGAAACTGACTGGTCGCAGTTGTGGCTCAGCGAAGGGTTCGCGACGTATTTCTCGGCCCTTTATCTCGAACACGCCTACGGCCGCGACACGCTCAACGCCGTGCTGAACCAGAACAAGGGCCAGATTTTTCGCTACACGTCTCTCAAACCCAAAGGCACCGTTATCGATTCGACTATCACAAATCTGAATGGTTTATTGAACCCGTTCTCGTACCAAAAAGGCGGTTGGGTGTTGCACATGCTCCGCTACGAACTTGGCGACGAAACGTTCTGGCGGGGCATCCGCGATTACTATGCGAAGTTTCGTAACGCCAACGCCCGCACGAGTGATTTTCGGGCCGTCATGGAAAACGCATCGGGTAAAAAGCTGGGTCAGTTTTTCGGGCAGTGGCTGAATCAACCCGGCTACCCCGAACTCGTCTGGGGATCGCGCTACGATGCGGCCAAGCAAACGCTGATCATCGACGTTCGGCAGGCGCAACGGACCGGGACGGTTTTCACGATACCACTCACGTTCAGCATCCGCGCCCGTAGCGACGGACCGAGCACCAGCCGCGAATTGCTGCGCACTGCTAAACTGATGATGACTGGGCAAACCCAAACGTTCACGGTTCCGCTGGCAACCAAGCCCGGCTCCGTCGTCATCGACCCCGACAACACCGTACTGATGCGGGCCGAATCGATGGACCGCGCCCAAATGACTACCTTGCCAGCCGTCAAAACACCAGCCGCGTCTAACCAACCCTGACCATGCTCAAGCGCGTTTCCATCCAGAACTTCAAGAGCCTGAAAGACGTCACGCTCAACCTGCAAAAAGTCAATTTGCTGATCGGCCCGAATAATTCAGGTAAGACGAATTTTTTAAAGGCGTTGGAAATGTTTACCATAGGGGGACTATACTCTCAGAAGATTCAAGACTTAACTGCTATTAGTTTTAGACATGAGCAAGTTCCCATTGTATGGGAATTTGAATTTCTGCCTGACCCGAACGGTTACATGAGCGAGAAATATGGTGATGGCAACATCAATACCTATCACCATAAACAGACCTATGAAGTCAAAGCAAATGGAGATATGTTCTATGCTAATTCTTCCTACGACAACTGGTTTTCAAATGAAGATGGTGCTACAGGAGTAATAGATGTTCGTGGTGGGCACATGGATGAATTTTATCAATATGCCAGAAGTAGGGTGTTCCGCCCCGATCCATCAAGATTAATTCATAATGCTCTTTTGTCAGGAAAAAGTGTAGAGTTGGCTGCTGACGGATCTAACTTGATAGAATTTTATTTCTCTATTTTTAATAATTACGAAGACAACGCCACTAAAATTCAATCCGATTTATCAAAGTGTATTCCGGAGATAATTCGCTTTAGAACTCCTCCAGTAGAGGGTGAGAATAAACTGGGATTAAAGTTTTTTGATAATCACAACGGTAGTTACTTGGCAGATGAAGTATCCGAAGGGGTTTTATATTTTCTTATTTTGCTCTGCATAGTTAATCAGCCCAACCCGCCAAAACTTCTTCTGCTCGAAGAACCCGAAAAAGGTATTCATCCGCGCCGGATTTGGGAAGTGATGAAATTTATATTTCAATTAGCCGAAGAAAAGGATGTGCAAATCATTTTAACGACGCACAACGAACACGTTGTAAATGCATTCTCGTCAATGCCGGAATCCGTTTTCGTATTTGATAAAGATGAGGAGACCGGAGCCACCACAGTACGAAATCTTCAGAAGAACATTATTGAGGAATCACATCGGAAGAGTGAAAAGCTTGGTTTGGACAAAATCGATTTCACGGAAAACTTAAGTGATAACTGGCTGTACGGTCTTATTGGTGGTGTTCCAGACAATAATTTATGAAAAATAAAAAACGGCTGGATTATACCCTGGTGGCTGAGGGTTTTGCTGAATATGCTTTTATCCCAATCTACCTACGTTTGATAGCAGAGCAGTACAACGTTCAGGCAGTGCCCAGTAAACTGGACTTGAAAAAGAAGCAGCCCAGCAAGTCGAAAGTGCTACAGGAAGCGGGTAAATTATGTGTTGCTGCTATTCAGGAGAATCATGATTTGTTCATAGCCGGTATTGATCTTGATGCGGCTGACCACGAGAAAGAGCAGGTCAAGCATAAGGCGGAATGCAATAAATTAGCTTCGGCAATGGGCAATGTTTACAAATCACATACAGCTAAAATCATTCTTTATGTACCCGTTCAGGCTATTGAACATTGGCTGGCTTATCAGGCTTATAAAATTGGATTGAGTCCAATATTTGTGGAGAACGGTGCAGAAGGTAAAATACAGGATGATCTAAAACGGCTTCTGTACAAGGGTAATGATAGTGGCCCCAATATGGAACGTGTTTCACAAGCCATAGCCGAAAAAGCAGATTTTGCCGAACTCGCCAAACAATCTCGCAGCTTCGCTCATTTCCACAAACAGATAACAGACTTCCTGGAAATCTTTATCGCTCAAACGACGTGAACTATTACAACTCCATCATCGGCACTACTGGCAATACGCCGTTGGTGAAACTCAATACCGTTACGAAAGGCGTTAAACTCCCTTCAGTAGGCTTGTTGCAACGGCGTAAATTTGCTTTATGAATCTCTCAATTGCGGCTTTAAGAACCGACCGCCAATGGCGATCTGCCACCGGTTTAGACCAGAAACGCTTCGCTAAATTACTGGTTTGGTTCGAGCAGGCCTATTACCAAACCTACGGTAAATCCATTGAAGAGCGGCAAGCCGAATGTCCGCATGAACCCGCCCTAAGCACATACACTGACTTGCTGCTTTTTACCTTATTTAGCTTTAAATCAGGACTTTCCTATGACCTTTTGGGCTTTACCACGGGCATGGATGGATCAACGGCAAAACGAAACCAAGACATTGGTATAGCTCTCTTAGAACAGGCATTAGTCTCATCAGGCCATGCCCCTAAACGAAACTTTACCAGCGTCGAGGAGTTCAAAACTTACTTCTCAGAAAAAGGAACCATCCTTATTGATGCCACCGAGCAACGTACCCAACGGCCAGCCGATTCGGACTACCAAAAGCAAATGTATAGCGGTAAAAAAAAGCCCACACAGTCAAGTCAATGATTTTGGCCACCACGGACCGCTACATTCATTTTTTGAGCAAATGTTGGGTGGGCAAGTCGCATGATTACACCCAATTGAAGGTCGAATTTCCGGCTGATCAGGGCTGGTTCAGCGGCCAGGAAGTAGGGGTTGATTTAGGCTATCAGGGCATTGTTAAAGACTATGATTGTGAGCAGGTTAACATTCCTGCAAAGAAACCTAAAGGCGGAGAATTGAGCGATGAACAACGGGCGGAGAATCGGACTAAATCCTCGGAGCGCATTTATGTTGAGCATGCCATCGGTGGCATGAAACGATTTCGTTATTTGAATGATCGGTTACGAACCCACAAGGTCACATTGTACGAATCAGCAATAGGAATCTGTGCGGGCTTATGGAATTTTTATTTGACTAACTAACTCATAATCAACCTTACAACAAGTCTAGTATAGCATCGGCACGAAGCCACAGCCGATGTCGATAACACCGTGTCGTTGCCCATCAGAGTACTGTTTAATACGATTGACCCTGCGGCTTTTTTTCTAACTTTCCGCCATTGACTGGGTTCAACCCCATAACCGATTCTCGCTTAACCTAATGGCAAAACGTAAAACCCCGACTTCGCCAGCCGAACTCACCGGCCCACCGGCAACCGCTCCACTAACCAGCAACACGTCCGAAATTACCCCCGTCGTTGATGCGCCCGCGCCCGATGCCGGTTCCATCTACTCCCGGTTCAGCGATTTCGACGTTCACCTGTTTCGGGCGGGGAAACACCAGAAACTGTACGAAAAATTCGGTTCGCACGTCGTTGAGCACAACGGCGTAACGGGTACTTACTTCGCCGTTTGGGCACCCTCGGCCCGGTACGTCGCCGTTATTGGCAACTTCAACGGTTGGGATAAAGGTAGTGCGCCGATGAAGGTTCGTTGGGATTCGTCGGGTATCTGGGAAACGTTTATCCCGCACATCGGCCGGGG